>CAZQKF010000361.1:0-3283 GCA_964593645.1 uncultured Desulfobulbus sp. | reverse complement strand
ACCAGGCCAGCAATGCAATAAGTGGTATTTTTTGCTGAGTTTCATATAGAGCCATGATAAATAAAGACCCGCTTTTGTTTTTTGTTTTTGTTCGTGTAGTTTGTGTATTTCGTGGTTACCAGCCGCCGGAGGCACCACCGCCGCCGAATCCTCCGCCCCCCCCGCCAAAACCCCCACCAAAACCTCCGCCGCTGAACCCACCACCGGATCCCCAGCCGACCGGCAGAATAATCGATCCGCTGCCGGGAGGAGTACGCCGGTTTTTTCGCCTGGCATTGACAATAATGATGAATATGATCAGCATGATAAACAGGATGACCAGACTGCCGCCCTGCTGCTCGTTTCCGGCTTTCGTCAGGGGCAGCTGCTCACTGCCGCTGATCATAGCATTCGAATTTTTTGCAATAATCTGGACAATTTCACCGGTGGCTGCGGCAATACCCCGGCCATAGTCTCCCTGCTTGAACGAGGGCACCAGCACTTTTCTGCCCAGTGAACCCAGCAGGCTGTCCGGGAGTATGGATTCAAGGCCGTAGCCGGTTTCAAACCGGTATTTCCTATCCTGCAGGGCAACGGTAAAGAGCAGACCGTTGTCCTTGCCCTTTTGGCCGAGCTGCCATTGTTCCGCCGTCCGCAGTGAAACCGTGTTGATGTCCTCATTATCAAGAGATGTTACCGTGAGGATCACCATCTGAGCTGTGGTTTTCTGCTCCAGATCAGTTAAAACCTGCTCAATCTGCTGTTTTTGCGTACCATCAATGATATCGGCAAGGTCGACAACGTGGCTGGGCGGCTGCTTAGGGATCGGCGGTGTGACAGCTACTGCGGGTATAGCCGTCGCCAGCAGAATGAGAAGAAAAAAATTAAACAGGAATCGTTTCAACATAGTCATTCAGCAGCTGGGTTGCCTGATAATATGCGGTAAAACAGTCACAGAGTTCTTGTGCCTTTTTGGCCTGGGGGTTTTTCTTCAGTTCAAAGATAGTGGTGAAAATCGTCCTGTCCAGACCGATCACTTCTTCCACAGCAAGAGCAGTGTCATGGCCGGAAAGGGTCAGCTTATGACCGGCTAAAAATAAAATGGCTCGAAACAGCGGCAGATAGCCGGTTATAGAGTCTTTAAGTAGTTGTACAAGCTGTTCTTCATTCCCTAAGGCACCAATATATCCTTGATGCAGCCAGAGAAGCTTCGACTTGACTTCCCGTTCGCATTGCAGCCGCAGGTGACTCTTTTGTATGTGCAGATCCAGGAGAGGATCGGCACCTGACACGGTCTGGTGGATTGCCTGGTAATTGAAAAATTCAATGGGAAAAACATCCAGTGACGTTTGAATGTATTTGGAGGTGAGGAGCATGGGCGCTGCAATTAAGTTGTTGCTGTACTCTTTGCCCAGCCCAATCATGAAATCGAGAAAATCAAGGGTTACCTCATCGACAACGACAAGGGAGTTGATGTCTGATTGTTCCGCTATAAAATCAGGGGTCAATGCGCTGCCGACCACGGTAACGGATTGGACCGGTACTGGGGAGTCTGCTGTCAGGGATGCTGAAAATTTCTGAAACCCATCTGTGATATTTTGTGTAAATTCAGTAACGTCCATGGTCACTTATGGTAGTTATGGCCCGCCTTGATTGAGCAGGCCCGGTACAGCTGTTCCAGCAGGATAAATCGCGTCATCTCATGGGTAAAGGTAAGTCGGGACAGAGACCAGGTCAAGTCGGCCCGATCAAGAACCCTTTGCTCCAGCCCAAGATACCCGCCGATGAGAAAGGTAATGGTCTGCAAACCGCAGTTTTCCCAATTCTCCAACGTGTGGGCAAGCTCTTCCGAGGTCTGCTCCCTGCCGGGAGGATCCAGGGCAACCGTGAATGAGGAGTCATCAGTTCGACTGAGCAGCAGTTTTGCTTCCCGGGCCATAATGACGGCATCTGAATCATTTTTTGCATTTTTCTCTTTCAATACCTTGATCTCAACAGGCACATACCGACGTAGACGTTCAGCATAATCGGAGATTGCCTGGTCAAGATACTTTTCCCGGGTTTTTCCGAGAAAGAGGAACACAAATCGCATAGAGTGGTACGTCAGCAGATGAGTTGTTGATCTTCGTCCAGCAACTGCTCGAGAATGGCACAGAACTCGTCGTAACTCATGTCTTTATTAATACCCGGACAGGACTCGCTGATGGTCTTGAAGTTGCTTTCATCCGATAAAATACTTGGGTGGAGTGGCCATTGGCCGCAACGCCAGGGGCGTCCTTCGTGTACGGAACAGCCCGAGTTCTCTTTGTAAAAAATGCAGTGGTGATCAATAATCTTCATCTGCACCACGTTGCCGGTAATCCGCCAGTATTGCTTGCTGACTTCATCCCGGCTGAGTTCCAGTTTTTTGATCATTCGCTGTTGATCTTCTGCATCAAGTGAGACTGTGGTCTCTCCCCGGCAGCAATATCCGCAACGGCTGCAGATAAAAATATCGGAAAGGGCGGGCTGTTGTTTGCTCATAGTTTCTCTAAAAAAATAAAAAAGCACCGGCAGCTTAAGGCCGGTGCATGTTCTTTGTAAGGTAACGTGGTTTATTCGTGGAGTATATTATATATGGTGGTTTCCGTCAGGCATTGCCGATAATTTCGGTGAACATGGAAATATCAATTCCATACCTGTATGCGGCCTTTTTCCATTTAAATTCATCAGGGGTATGGAATAAAACATCAGGATCAGCAGGCACTGTCAGCCACGAATTATCCATCAACTCAATCTCAAGCTGTCCAGAGGCCCAGCCGGCATATCCCAGCAGAAAAAGATAGTCCTGCGGCCCCTGGCCCCTGGAAATATCTTCCAGCAGTCTGGAATCACGGGACAGGGAGACCTTTGGCGTAATCTCCAGGGAACGGTCGGCATGATAGTCGGAACTATACAGAATAAAACCGGCATCCCGTTCTACAGGGCCACCCATGTAAACAGGTGGCAGGGGATGTTCGGGCAGCGGAATATTTGCACAGGACATGACTTCGAGCATGGAAATTTCCCGGTTGGGGTTGTTGATCACGACCCCCATGGCCCCTTCATCATTATGGGCACAAAGATAAATAACCTGTTCTTTGAATCTGGGATCCGGCATCTGCGGTGTTGATATGAGAAAATTTCCGCTAAGGTTTTCCATCATCGCTGCCTCCTTTGGTACTCTCCTTCTCTACTGTCAAGTGTAGCATTGCCGGGGAATAACAGTCAAGGTCGATCTTGACAAAGCTTCTTATTCATTACCTAATCGGAATTGTTTCTCTGG
>CAZQKF010000360.1:0-3287 GCA_964593645.1 uncultured Desulfobulbus sp. | reverse complement strand
TACTGCTGCCAGTAGATCAACCAGCAGTTCTCCGCTGATCTCTTCCGGATCCCGGCCGGTTTCCAGCCATTGGTGCAGTTCTTTGCCGGTCTCCCGGCCTGGGACAAAATGGCGGCCGTCGAACAGGCTGGTTCTGTTCTCATGGTGCAGATGATATGACAGGGACTCTGCAGGAGAGTATCAACCAGGGCATTATGCTCCGGGGTTATCTCGCGCCAGGCAGCCCAGGTGTTCCCAGCCCGCAGAGCCCTGCTTGCCTCTCCGTCAGGGAGCTTAACATCAACTAATTACCGAAGGGTAAAATGGACAGGAACCATGACCCGCATCTCTGTGGGCTTGCTGTTTATTGTGCCCGGGGTAAACTGCCAGCTGTTTACGGCCTTGCGGGCAGCTTTGTCCAGCAGTGCATGTCCCGAGGATTTTCCGATGCTGGTTTCAATGACTCGGCCTGAGCTGCTGACCAGTGCTTCAATGAACACCCTACCCTCCAGGCCGCGACGCCTGGCCAGGGGCGGGTATTTGGGTGGCGGATTATCCCGGTAGATCGGCACCGCCTTGACGACAACCGCGTCTGCGGTCGGCCTGGTTCTTTTTTCCGATGAAGCGCTCCCCGGGGCTGGAGAGGGCTGTACTACATCTTCTGGTGTTGTTTTCGCCTCAACAGCCGGGGTAATGGATTTTTTTCCTGAGGGTTGCAGGGTGATCGGCACGATTTCTTTTGGAGGCCGCTGAACTTTTGGAGCCGCACTCTTTGCCGGTGGAGAATTTACGGCAGGCTGAGGAGTTGGTGGCGTTGCCGCAGGCTCCGGTGCTGCTTCCGTATGCCTGGGCGGTGGCTTGTCTGCCCTGTCCTGCCCGGTCTGGAGAGCAGACAGGGAAATCGTTACCCGCCTGAAGGGTTCAGGTTCGGGCGCGGTAATACGATCCTGGAAACGAAGCATCAGCACAGCAGCATGCAGCAGCAATGCGATGCACAATGCCCCCAGCAGGCGGGCTGAATTTCCTGTCATGGCTGCCGGTCAACAGGATCCGCCTGCAGGGCAATGCGGGTCAGGCCGGTTCTGCGGACGGCGTCAAGCACTGCAAACAACTGCTGGTAGGATACGGATTTATCGGCAAAGATCTGGACCTCACTGTCCATGCCCCTGCCCGTACCCGCAATCCGGCGGCTGACCTCTTCGCTCAACTGCTGCATGGAGACGACCGGCTCATCGTTGACAAAAAGCTCAACACCACCCTTGTCAATACCAAGGGTTATACTGATCGCCTCCTGCGGATTAATCACTGCACTGTCGGAAACAGGAAGATCAACAGGCTGACTGTAATGAACAGCCATGGAGAGCATGGCATAGATAAAAAAGACCAGCAGCAGGAACACGATATCGATCAGCGGCATCATCTCGATGCGTGCCGACGGCAGGGGATTGCGGCGTATCTTCATGGACGCTCGCCTGGCTGCACCAACTTTTCATACACCACCTCCAGGCTGGTGGCATACTTTTCCATCACGTGGATACTGTGTTCGATCCTGGACCTGAAATAGTTATAGGGAAACACGGTACAAATAGAAATGGTCAGACCGGCCGCCGTGGTGATCAGGGCCTGGGCAATACCGCTGGTCACCAGTTTCGGATCGGCAATACCGGCAGTACCAAGCATTTTAAACGACGAAATAATGCCGAGCACCGTACCCAGGATCCCGAGCAGGGGTGCTGCGGTTATCATGGTGTCCAGGATGGTCATGGAGCGGGACATCCTCTGCACCATCTGTGCGGCCTCGGCCTCCATGGCCTTGCCCATGTCATACTGCCGGTGCATGATGCCGACCGTCAGCACCCGGATCACGTAATCTTTGCAGCCTGTGGTTTTTTCTCTGATCTGCTGCCAGTCACCGTGCTCGGCCAGCCCGAGTATCTCATCCAGCAGCCTGCGGTCGCGCCGGTGTTCCAGCTGCAGCCAGAACAGCAGCCGTTCAAGAATAACCGTGACAACGATAACAGAGCAGGCCAGCAGCGGCCACATCACGGGCCCACCGCTCAACAGCAGTTCATACAGTTTCATTGTGACTCCCGGGCAGGTGGATGAATCAGGTCGGCAAACAGGGCAAGGGTGGCAGCAAAGGTTTCCGGTGAGGGGCTGCACACAAGATCCGGATTAATCAGCACAACCTGGTCGTTTTTGACCGCGTTAATAACCGGAAAACGGAGCCACTGTTCCCGTTCCTTTACCGCAACACCGCTCTCTGTTCCCATGACCGCAATAATGAGTACATCAGGATTTTTGCTGATAATTTTTTCAAAATTCGTCATACCCGACTGCTGATCATCAAGAACATTGCTGCCGCCGGCCAGCACAATGAAATCATGGGTGAATGACGTCTGCACGGCCCCGAAAAGCGGCTGGGCACCGACCTGGAGAAAGACCTTGCGCAGCGGCAGCCCGGTAACCCGCTGCTGCACGGCGGCAACCTGCTGCCGGGCCCTGCTGACAATCTCCTGGGCCCTGTCCTCTACGCCGAGTATCCGACCAAGCCTGATAAACTGTTCACAGAGGTCGGCAAAGGAAGTCGGTTGCTTAAACCGGACAACCCGCAGCCCAAGATCCTTTAATTTTTTGGTCTGCTGCGGTTGGGTCAGCCCCATGGCCAGCACCAGATCAGGCCGTAGACTGATGATCTTTTCAATGGAGACCTGCATGACCGAGCCGATTTTTTCAACATCCCGGGCGGCTTCCGGCCGGACACAGTAACGGGTATTACCCACCAGCCGTTCCTGAGCACCCAGCAGGTAGATATTTTCAGTAATCAGCGGCCCCAGCGAGACAATACGCTGGGGCACGGTAGCCGCCTGCACCCCGGCCCTGCTGGTCAGAGCCGGGCAGAGGAGCAGAACAACTACGCAGAGCTGCCAGAAAAAACGCATTACTCAGTACTCCCAACGCAGCCCAAGATACCCACTGCGACCCGGCATCAGGTAGCCGCTGACATAGGCATATTTTTCATCAAAGAGATTGCGGGCCTCGCCCCTGAGTGTCAGGGATCCCATGTTTTCCGTCTCGAGAAAACGCCAGGAGGCAACCAGATCGGCAACTGCTGCACTGTCAAGCGCGATGATCGGGGTGGGATATTCGTCCGACTGCCAGTCATTGACATCCTGGCTGCCCGTATAGGCCAGATTGAACCGGCAGAAGATGGTACCGCCGTTGCCCACCACAAGACCGGCCGCATAGTTGGTCCCACTCACATAGAGGAGATCTTCACCGGTGGCGTCATCTTCATACTTGGTCAG
>CAZQKF010000359.1:0-3295 GCA_964593645.1 uncultured Desulfobulbus sp. | reverse complement strand
CGGCAAGCAGGGCCAGGCCGAGGTCGAGATCGTTGGCATACTCTGTGTCCATGCCGACAATCATGTAAAAGGCCCCGTCCGGCTGGACAATGTCAATGCCGGGAATTTTCGTCAATCCCTGCAGCAGCACATCCCGCCGTGTCCGCAGTTTGTCCCGGTTAGCGGCAAAATATTCATCCCGTTCAGGATCCATAAGTGCGGCCAGATACCCCTCCTGGAAGATTGAATTCATGCACAGCGGCAGGATGCACTCATTGTACAGATCCTCTTTCAGCCGGTCCCGTTCGGTACCGCCCAGCAGGGCATATCCCACCCGAAGGCCGGGTACATTCAGGGACTTTGAGGCACCGTTAAAGATAATCCAGGTAATGTCCTTACCCTTGAGCAGCGGCTTAACATCAATGGGCCGGTCAGCAAAAAAATGTTCGCTGTAAATTTCGTCAAAGACCAGGCAGAGCGGAGCAATACCCTGTTGCCGCCGTCGTAGGTTCACCCTGTCGGCCAGATCGATGATAGCCTCCATGGTCTTCTGGTCATACACGGTCCCGGTGGGGTTGTTGGGGGAGTTGATAAGAATCATGGAGGTCTGGTCATCAATACCCGCCTCCATGGAGTCAAGCAGGGGCTGCCAGGTATGGGGATCGCAGCGGTACAGCCTGCTTTCAATTGCATTTTTCCGGTTCAGGTCCAGGTAGGGCGGAAAGACCGGCGCCGGAAAGAGAATATTGGTTCCCCGGACAGCGGTGACGTTGAGGATCTTGTCCATCATGTCGGATACCCCGTTGCCCATGAACACGTAGGCAGGATCAACGCCTTCAAGTTCACCAATTTTTTCCAGCAGCGGCGGAAATCCCTGGGGATTGCCGTAGGCATAGGATGTGGGTTTTTCCAGGGCCTTGATAATACCCTCTTTAAACGACGGAATAGGCGGAAAATCAAATTGGGCCGGATCACCAAGCTGCAGCGGCAGAAAGGGAAGCCCTGCCGCCTTCATCTTTAAGGACTCTCGAAAAATAGGCCCTAACAGACCCAGGGTTTTGCACTGGCGTATTTCGTCCCGGGCAATACTTGTTCTCTCCATTTTTGTCTCTTGTTTCTTTTGTTAAGTTCTGCAGGAGCGGTTCGTTACAGATTGTTATCTGTCCGTATTCGTAGAAACGAGGGAAATTTTGGTTTGCCGGATGCATACAAACCGTAATACTTAAAGGTGATAATTGAGCCGATCGGCGGTGGATCAAGCCGCTGGGCATCGGTGAACCCGGAGCCTATCTTAAACCTGATCTTATTGGGCAGCTCAACCAGCAGGGAACCAAGCCGACCCTGGTTTCTGCCTTTACCCGAAATCTGCTCAATGACAACGACTTCTGTATCATAAAAACTCTTGACCTTGAGAATATCATGGCTGCGCCCCTCGGCGTAGAGCGTATCCGGTCTGCGCACGATAAGCCCCTCGCCGCCCAGTTTTTCTACCCGTTCAAGTTCCATTTGCAGTGCCTTGTTATTTGCCACCCTTTTCTGCTCGATGACAAAGGCAAATTTGTCGGGATGTTCTGCAAACCAGTCCTTTGCTCGCTGCAAGCGGCGGCTAAAGCCACCCGGGGCTTTGGGAACATCAAAGATACCAAAGCGCAGTTTAAGCCAGCCGTCATGGGGTTGCTGTTTTTTGACAATGGATACGGTTCGTTCAAATGTTCCGCGGCCGCCCCAGATTTCACCTTCCAGGGGAAAGGGCGGGAAATTTTCAATAAAATCCCGGGGTGGGTGCAGAGGATTTCCCTTTTTGCTGAGCAGCTGTTTGCCATCCCAGTAGCCTCGGACGCCGTCAAGCTTTTCACTCATCAGCCAGCCGCTGACATCAATGTGTTCCGCATACACCTGCGGCAGCATGATGTCCAGGGCTCGGGCCGGCAGTGGATGCAGGCACAGAGCCAGGCATAACCACAGGACGGGCTTTGTCATTGTCTCCTCCAGAATATTCTGTTTGCTCCAGGTAGGCAAACACCATAAAAAAAGCCGAGCCGGTGATCCGACTCGGCTTCTGTAATAGAGTATATCGAATTTACGGGGCAGGAACAACCACGTAAACTACATCTGGGCCGTTAAAGGATTGCTGATAGTAGGTATCTCCGCATTTCCTGTACTCAATTCCGTTTCTGACCACGGTTGTACATGACGGTGGAATGGAGGCGACCATGGCGCCGATGGCCAGTCCGGCAATACCGGCGGCAAGCACAGCTCCGCCGCTGTAGGAGTTATCATGGTAATAGCCGCCACGCGGTGGAGGAAGTGGGCGGACAGGAACCGGCCGACCTGGCATGGGACGAACAACAGGACGACCAGGAACCGGCCGACCAACGGCTGCTGCTCTCGTGGCAGTACCATGGGGCGTGCGGACGGTTGCCCGTGTTGCGGCACCTCTCGGCCCGGCAACGGTTGTTCGCGATGCGGTTCCTCGGGGTGTTCGAACTGTGGTTCGGGCAGCACGACCTCTTGGTCCGGCGGCAGCCGACCGGTGCACCGACCTCCGCGGGCCGCCTCGGCTGACCCGTGCTCCCCGGGCAGCTTCAGCAGTAGAAATTCCAACAAAAGATGAAGTAAAGCGGTTCGACGGAAGCAGCAACATCGAGCCGACCATGACAACCGATAAGGCAATGGCTGATATTTTTTTCATTTGGGCTCCTTGAGTGCTTTTTTGGCTTGCTCGACCTGATCTTCGGTGAGAAATGAAATGCGTTTTTCTCCGGCAGGCGGGGTAAAATCAAATGTTTTTTCAGAAAATTCTTTTGGCTCAAGGCTTGTTATGTTGAGCAGGTAGCGGGGGAGCTCCGGCATATCTTTTGTAATAATCATGTATCGTTTCGGTTTCGGAGCATCTCCGGTTTCTATCCAGAGCTGAAAATCAACATCCTCGCCGCGATAGGCCAGGTGGTGACATTCAACCCCGTCTACGAGAACAGTACCCAGGTAGGCACTGGATACGGCACCGGATATCATGCCGTCATATATATCGTTGTAGAGCAGATCTCCACCAGGCGCCTGCAACCCTAACTGGGTTGTCGTAAATGTCAGCATTTCGCTGATGGTTGGCGGCACCTTTTTTTTAGCGTACACCTTATACTGCAGGCTGTGCAGAACCAGATCCTTGCCGTTATAAAAAATTTCCTGATTGCGAATGAGCCCGGTGCGCCTGGCGTACAGTTTATCCGGCCGTTTGATTGCTAACTCCACCTGGGTTGTGTAGGTAATAATCTGTCCGTCATTGCTGACAATATCAAGCATTGTCTCGCCCTTTATG
>CAZQKF010000358.1:0-3307 GCA_964593645.1 uncultured Desulfobulbus sp. | reverse complement strand
TAGAGGAACCAGGTAATCATGGACCAGACTATCTTGGGATCCCAGTGCCAGTTGCGGCCGCCCCAGATCTGTTTGGCCCATATATACCCGGTAATCATACCCAGGGTCATCAGCGGAAAACCGATGCTGATGCAGTGCTGATTGAGTTTATCCAGGGATTCAAGCGAGGGCAGGCGCGAGTAAAAAAAACCAAAGCGTTTCTGTTTGAGCTCGCGTTCCTGCAGCAGGTACATACCGCCGCCAATGGCTGCCAGTGCTAAAAAGGCATCGGCAACAATGGCAATGGAGGCATGGATGGGCAGCAGCCAGGACTGCATGGACGGCGGCAGCGGTATGATTGCCCGCGGGGCCAGGGCGGCAATCAGCATCAGTACCACAACCATGATGCTTGCAAAGGTGCCAAAATTTTTTACTGTATAACGCCAGCGAAATGAAAGGTAACACCAGGAAATGGACCAGGCGAAAAAAGAGATGGTCTCGTGAATGCTGGTTATCGGCGTGTGCCCGGCTTCAAAATAACGGGCAATGATATTTGCCGTGTGCAGAAGTGCTGCAGCAAAAAAAAGCATCCGTGCCGTACGGCGAACCTGACTTTTCTGGGTAATAAAAAAAACAATATAGGCTGCAGCCGCCAGAAAATAGGCACCAAAACTGATTTGAAAAAGAAGATAGCTCATGAATCCCTTCCCAGTTGACTGAGATCAAAGTCCACATCATATCCTAGGACGGCATGCAGATGACTGCGCAGTCTGTCCCAGCGACCGTGTTGAATCCAACAGACTATATCGTCATGGAGAATTTTTTTAAACAGCATTTTTCGTACTAAAGGTTCTCGCTCACCGGCTAATTCCCGTTCCCGAATACGTGCCATGAGATCCAGCAACTGGTCATACTCCATGCCGAACTTCTCTTCAAGCTGACCGCGAACCATGGCGGCCACAGCAGGACTTTTTCCTCCGGTTGACACAGCCAGGGTCAGCTCTCCGCGCCGAACAACGGCAGGAACCTGAAAACTGCAGCTTAACGGAGCATCAATGACATTCACCAATTGGCCGGTGCGGGTTGTCTCACGAACAACAGCTTCCTGTATCTCTCGACAATCGGTTGCGGCAAACACCAGCAGAGCCCCGACAAGATCCCCGGGTTCATAACCGCGCTCAAGCCATTCAACTCGTCCCTCTGCCGCCAACCCGGTCAGTATATCGGTCAGTTTCGGGCTGATAACTCGTACCTGTGCTCCAACGGCGAGCAGACCGACAACCTTGCGTTCAGCAACACTTCCGCCTCCCACCACAGTGCAGCGTTGACCGGCAATTTCCAGACAGACTGGATACACAACAGGCGGTGCCTAGCGCGGGCTCAACCGGGTAAGCAACACTTCCTTATCCTCTTCAAGGCTGCGCAGCACCCGTTTAGAGGCGGAAATATTGTATTCTTTTTCAGCCTTATGCAAAAAGGGCTGCATGGATTTGCGTTTGAGATCATGGGCCATGTAGATCACGCCATCGGGCTTGACGGAACGTCGCAGGATCCCCAGCAGCGGCTCAAAAAACTCGTCGCGAAATAAGATTTCAGCCCCCAGGACAATGTCATAACGTTCCATCTCCGGCGGATTCAGCCAATCCAGCATATCAAAACGAACAGTATCAAGACCTGAAGCCGCCGCACTGACCCGCTCAAAATCAAGAATAATATCCTCGTAATCAGTAAGCGTCACCGTACAGCCCAGAGCTGCAGCGGCAAGACCGGGGGCACCTAGTCCGGCACCAAGCTCCAGTACTGTCGTCCCCGGTGCCGGGGCCAGCTGCACCATAAATCGGGACAATACAATAGCGGCTTCCCACAGCCGTATCCAAAAGGGAAATTCCGAGGGATTCTTCAACGGGTCTTTACCAGCAAGCACCTGCTCAAGATCGGTAATTTTCAAGAGATGCAGATGAAGGTCTTGGGCAAGCTTCAGCGACTCAAAACCAACAGTATACTGCTTTCTTATCTCGTAGTATAATTCCTGCGTCGGGGCAGGGAGGGTCTGCGGATCCATACTCTTCTCTTGTAAACGTTGCTGCAGCCGACGTGTATGAATAAAACCTCCGCAGCCCCCATAAGGATCTACGACACGTTCGTCTGCCGGTTTCATAATAATTTATATAACATCTTTACCAGACTCATACAGGCTGTAAACAAAAAAAGCCGGTGACGCTTACACGTCACCGGCTTTCACAACTTGCAAAAAACGATCAATAGGTTTTAGCAACCCTCGATGGCTTTTTTCTTACCAGCTTTAACTTTTACAGAATCACCGGCTTTCATCTTGGTACCCTTGCAGGTCATGGTTACGGTGTCACCGGATACGCTGTCTACGTTACATTTCTCAGTAGCGGCGAAAGCTACAGCTGTGCTCAAAGCGAAAGCGACTACCATTGCTACTGTTACGATTTTTTTCATGACATTCTCCTTTTTAAAATAATGGGGTTTAAACTCTTCCCTTTAGCCACATGTTGATTATAGAAAAATATAAAAGGTTCGCAACACCTTGTCAACACGAAAAAAGTAGCCACATGGTGACACTTTAACAGGAATCTATTTCAAAAGTGCCTTAATGTCGCGCTCAAGCAGTTTATGGGGAATATAGCCAGGGTATTTTTTCACGACATTTCCGGCACGATTAATCAAAAAAGAAGTTGGAATACCGGCAATACCGCCAAAATCATCGGCTGTAGATCGATCCGCCATCAATACGGGGTAATTTATCTGCTCTTTCTCAACCAGTTTTTTTACAATCTTGGAACCGCCTTCATCAACGGAAAGCCCCAGCACGGCAAACCCCTCGGGGCCGAATTCCTCATGTAATTTTTTCAAGGTCGGTATTTCCTGCCTGCAGGGTGGACACCAGGTTGCAAAAAACGTAATCAACAACACCTTTCCCTTGTAGTCTGCGCTTGAAACCTTTGTACCGTCGGTCACGGAAGACAGGGAAAACTGCGGCATTACCGTAGAAGCACAGGCAATACTGCTGCCGAACAACAGTAAAAACCCCACCAACAGGGTCAAGAGCTTCATGGTACCGGTATGAATCTTCATATCAACTCCTCTGCAGAAAAATCACATTCCCGCACGTTATGTTGTATAGAGTAAACTAGTGCCTGGCCAGAAATGAGGTTTTTTGTTCAAGATCAGGGACTGCGAAAAAAATAAGCACAGGCATACAAGTAATATTCCGAGCATTATTTTTTGAGCATGACGCAGAGATCAGACAAAAAGACCAATTAAGGACAGACACAAACTAAGGACAGTCCTCTTTTTATAC
>CAZQKF010000357.1:0-3314 GCA_964593645.1 uncultured Desulfobulbus sp. | reverse complement strand
GCCTGCAGGTTGTCAGGCAGGGTTATGCTGTTTTCCGTTAGAAAATGATGATTACCCAGAAAACAGGTCGCGCTGCCGACCTCTGCCCGGACTCCTCTGCCCGATACAGCTGCAAAATTCTCCAGAACCGGAAGATCGAGCCCCTGTTCCCGGGCACTTCCAAGCACGGCTTCGGCCAAAGGATGCTCGGAACCGGCTTCCAGGCCGGCAGCCAGTTGGAGAATATTCTTTGTATCCTCGCCGTCTGCGGGAAGAATCTCGGTTACCGCTGGTTTGCCCATGGTCAGGGTGCCGGTTTTATCTACTACGAGATGAGTAAGGGTGGCGGCCGACTGCAGGGCATCTGAGTTACGGATCAGGATATTAAGTTCAGCAGCCCTGCTGGTGCCGACCATGATGGCAATGGGTGTGGCCAGGCCCAGGGCGCAGGGACAGGCTATGACCAGCACGGCAATGGCTGCGGTCAGGGCATAGGCCAGGCGCGGATCAGGCGCAACCATAGACCAGACTGCAAAGGTGAGGATGGAAATGGAAATCACCGTGGGTACAAAGATAGACGACACTTTGTCGGCCAACCTGCCGATGGGTGGTTTACTGAGCTGGGCCCGCTTGATCATGCTGATGATATGGGCCAGGGTTGTATCCTCGCCCAGGCTGGTCACCTTAAAGGTAAAAGAACCGGTTTTATTCATGGTGCCGCCGGTCAAGTTGTCGCCCTTGCCTTTTTTTACCGGCAGGGGTTCGCCGGTGAGCATGGCCTCATCCACCGTGGACTGGCCGTCCACCAGTTCGCCGTCAATGGGGATTTTTTCACCGGGCCGAACCCGGAGAATATCGCCCAGGTGAAGCAGAGAAACAGGGATCTCAACTTCCTGGTCCCCCTGCACTACCATGGCGGAACGGGCACGCAGGCCAACCAGGGAGCTTATCGCCTCACTGGTGGTACGCTTGGCCCGGGTCTCCAGAGCATGACCGAACTGAAGAAAGGCCAGAATCATGACCGAGGCATCCAGGTAAAGATGACTGTCACGGCCTGGAATAAAATCGGGTTTGATGATAATGATGAGGGAGGCCAGCCAGGCGGCCGAGGTGCCCAGGGCCACCAGGGTGTCCATATTGGATGACCGGTGCCGGGCCTGTTTCCAGGCGGTCACGTAATAACTCTTGCCGCTGAAATACATAACCCCGAGACAACCCAGGGCTGGCATAAACCAGAACAACTGATTGTCGGCAAGAGGAGGGAAAAGCCCCGACATATCCCCGGCCATGACCCCGAACCCAGCCAGCCCGGCAACAATGGCCCGCTGCCAGGATTTTTTGATCTCTTTGCGGGCCTCTTCAGCCTGTGCAAGGTAGGGATCTGTATAGAGCTCTTCAACTTCGGCCCTGACCCCATCTGCCTGGAGCAGGAGAATAAGTTTTGCCGGATGCAGGCTGGTGGTGACCTGCAGGCCGGAATCAGTTTGCTCCACTGCTGCATCGGGATCGTGGGCAAGGATCAGCTGCTGCGTCTTGCTGCTTGCCGCCTGGTTACCCGGCAGGCGCAGCAGAAAGGTATCACTGCTTTGTGCTTCAATAAGAGCAGCATCATACCCGTGATCTATGACCGCATTGACCACCTGCCGCGGATCGCCGCCCACAACTCGAGCTTTTTTCTCCACCAGATTGACAACAGCGCTGCTGACGCCGTCAACTGCAAGGATGGCCTGTTCCACATTCCGTACACAGCTGGAACAGGTCATGTCAGCAATGGCCAGCTCATAGCCCTCATCAGCGGATGGGTTGCCGGCAAGGCTTGACTCGTCCAGCTCTGGGGCATAGCCGTGCTCAACAATGGCTGCCACCACTGTCTCCGGATCGCCGCCGGTAACCAGGGCTGTTTTTTCGACCAGGTTGACCACGGCACTGGTAACGCCCGGCACGGCAAGAACAGCCTTTTCCACGTTAGCCACACAGGCGGCACAGGCCATGTCCGTTACCCGGATAATATATTCCCTGCCTTCGGGCGCGGCATGGGCATCTTCCTGTATTTCATCCTCTCCGCCGGTTGTCAGCCCACAGCTTTCAGGAACAACAGCCCTGGGCCGGGCCTCATACCCGGCCTCCTTGATGGCTTCAATCACGACATGGGGACGGCCGCCGACAACCTCTACACTGCCCCCATCCAGATCAACCCGAACTTCGGTCACACCGGCTACAGCACGAACGGTTTTATCGACCATGGCCTCGCAATGTTCACAGCTCATGCCCTCCACGGTAAGGGTGTACGAATCGGCTGCATCTGTTTTTTGATCAGTCATGGGCGGTTTACGGTTTAAAGTTCAAGGTTCAGGGTTCAAGGTTGTAGAGTTTACATGATAACCATGAATGTGGGGAAGAGCCACCCCTTGCCGTGCATTTCCCGGTGGGAATTCTAAACACAAAGCCCCCTGCCGGAGATCCGACAGGGGGCTTGTATGGGCAGCAAAGACAGCCGTGGCCATCCTGATGTAAATAAAGATTAGCAGCCTTCAATGGCCTTTTTTTTGGCGGTCTTGACCTTTACCTGATCACCAACCTTCAACTTGGCGGCTGTTGTACCACAGTCCATGGTGACAATACTGTCCTTGATTTCCTTGACAGTACACTTGCCACTTGCAGCAAATGCTACGCCGGAGGCCAATGTAAAGAGTGCAAGGGTTGTCAGCAGGACGATTTTTTTCAACATGATGTTCTCCTTGTTTAAAGTAAGCGACATTTTCAGACCACCGCTGCAGTGATCCTTTCCTTTGCCTTACACTGTAGGTGATGGTCGGAAAATTAAAAGCCGATATGGGGACATACGGGGAGAAACGCAAGGAGACATAGGGTCGTCATGGATGTATTATCAATAAGTTATGGTGCAAATGAAGCCGGACTTTTATGCAGAAAAGAGTTTGCAAGACGGCCGGAAACGCGTATTATCCTGATATATTTGCAGCAGGATTGGCTGACCAGCAACAAATTTCCAATAATACCCTTTACAATGTGATGACCGACCAGGATATACAGACATCAGGCGTTGCCATGATCCGTATTGACGGAGCACGGATACGTAAACTCCGTGAGTCCCGCGGTTTGACCCAGTTGTACCTGGCCACCGCAGTTGAGGTCACCACCGACACCATTTCCCGCTGGGAAAACCACCGCTATCCGACCATAAAACGTGAAAACGGGCTACGGCTGGCAGAGGCACTTGAGGTTGAGCTGACCGATATTCTGGAAGCGCCGGACAACGAAACCACTCCCCCAGAGCAATTACAGGTGAGCGGCCCAACCACCCGAGCCGGCATCCC
>CAZQKF010000356.1:0-3322 GCA_964593645.1 uncultured Desulfobulbus sp. | reverse complement strand
ATACGTCTTCTGGAAAGGGAGACGTTGCGGGTCAGCCTGGTTAATAGATGGGCAGAGGCAAAGTGGAGCAAAGCCTTTTTTCGGCGCACGATATTTGTACGGATAAACAGAGCTGCAGCAAGGCAGAAGAGCAGGCCGGCCCCCATCCAGATCGGCTGGGCAAATTGAATAAACATTTAACGTACCCTGCAAGGTTGAAGGTTGACGGTATACGGTTTTTGCATGATTGCGTATATATCCAAGGTAGAAAATTTGTGTGTATTTGTGTTCATCCGTGGTTCCCCTCAGGGTAAACGTCTGCGTGAGACAAACAATTCCAGGGTAAGCAGCATGAGCGCCGCCAGAATCAACCAGGAAAACAGTTCCCGATACCGGGAAAAATGTTTTATCGTTCTGGTGGTTGCCTCCATGGCATTGATTTCACTGTAAATTTTTTCCAGAGATTTAGTGTCTGTTGCCCGGAAATAGGTTGCCCCCGTGGTCTCGGCAACTTTTCGCAGAGTGTCCTCGTCAATATCAACCTTGACCCGCATCAGTCGTTTACGTCCGAACTGATCCTGCACCGGCATGGGTGCTTCGCCCCGGGTTCCTGCGCCGATAGTATACACCTTAATACCAAGTGTTTCAGCAGCTTCAGCCGCTGTAAGCGGAGATACCTTGCCTGCGTTGTTCATGCCGTCAGTGAGCAGAATCTGAATGCGCGATTTGGAATCACGATCCCGCAGCCGGTTGACACCCGAGGCAATAGCGGAACCAATGGCAGTACCGTCTTCAACCATGCCGGTTTTAAGTGATTCCAGCCGAAGCTGTAGCCAGTCATGGTCAAGGGTCAGCGGACAGACCATATATGGCCTGCCGGCAAAGGCCACCAGGCCGATGCGGTCGTTGGGCCGTTCCTTGATAAATTTAGCCACTACGGATTTCACAACATCAAGCCGGTTGGCCGCCCGTCCGTTCAGGGTAAAATCCCGAGCCTCCATGGAGCCTGAAATATCAACAGCCAGTAGAATATCAATACCAGAGGCCTCAACTTCTGTGGTGGTGTTGCCCCACTGGGGTCTGGCCATGGCAATGATGATCAGACCGATGGCTGTTAAGCGCAGCAGCCCGAGCAGTCTACCCGGTCGGGCTTTTCTGTTGCCTGCAATAGACTTGGCAACAGAAATGGAAGAAAACACCAGGGCAGGTGCTGGGCCGCGCCGACCACGCAGCAGGGCAAGGATCGGCAGCAGGAGCAGCAGCCACAGCAAGGCCGGATGTACAAATCGCAGGCTGTCCATTTATTTGTTGTCCTCTATCCGGGTTGACTCGATAAATGCACGCAGGTTTGCAAGCATTTCTTCCATGTTTTCAGTGCTCAGGCCGGCTTTGGCAAACTTGACCATGTCGCAATGCTCAAGCCAGTTCTGCAGCCGTGTTTTGTTGTGCGCCAGGGGCTCGGGCACTGTTTTGCTGCCATCGGTAATAGCCGAGATAAATTCCCGGGTGGTCTGTCTGCGCGCCGATACTGCGAACCGTTGTTCAATATAGTTGCGCAGGGTCTGGTCAATCAGGGTGACAAACCCATCAACGTTGTGTTCATCAATGAGTTTACGAGCTGCTGTAAGCGTTTGTAAAGCGGTTTCATGGGCAAGAATTGCCTGCTGTTTTCTGGTTCGTTTCCACCAGATAAAAGAGAGTATGCCGAGTAGAAGTAATATTGCCACACCTCCCGTTATAAGAAGAATGGTTGTACTGTTGTTCGTAATCTCAATGGGACCTTTAATGTCAAAGAGCTCCTGAGTCCCAGTTCCGGCTGCAACCGGAGGCTGTACGACCTGCGTATTCTGCTGCGGCGCCGGTACCAGTGGGGCATTGGTTGCCTCCGCCGGCAGCCCGGCAGGGCTGGCCAAAACTATAATACACAGCAATAATTTAAAAATATTCATCGCGTCAGTCTCCTCTTGCGGACACTGAAAAAATTCATCAAACTACTCAAATAGGGTTTGTCCGTGGACAGAGCCAGCAGGTCAATGCCTGCACTGCGCACGGTATGAGTGAACTGCTGCGTCCGGTCATCAGCTAGGTTGGCATAGGCTGTACGCGTCCAGGAATCAGCAGTGTTCATAATCACCTGCTCGCCGGTTTCTGCATCTTCAAGGGTAATCCAGCCTACGTCGGGCAGTTCACGTTCTCTGGGGTCATTGACCGAGACCGTGATCAGGTCATGACGGCGACCGGTGATCTGCAGCTTCGGCCGGATCTGCTGCAGGGAGTCTGCAAAGTCTCCGGGCAGGCAGAAATCGGAGATGAGAAAGGTAACACATTTTCTTTTGGTGACCCGGTTGACAAAATCCAGGGCATCACCAATATCCGTGCCCCGTCCCTTGGGCTGGAAAAAAAGAATCTCCCGGATTACCCGCAGGATATGACTGCGCCCCTTGGCCGGTGGAATAAAGAGTTCAACAAAATCAGAAAACAGGATAAGTCCCACCTTGTCGTTATTACGGACAGCTGAAAAGGCAAGTACTGATCCTAACTCCGCCATCAGCTCACGTTTGGATTGCTTACCTGAACCGAATCCGCCCGAGCCACTGATATCGATCATCAGCATAATGGTCAGCTCGCGTTCTTCAGTAAATTTTTTAACATGGGGCACACCGGTGCGAGCCGTGACATTCCAGTCAATGGTTCGGATCTCATCGCCGGGCACATATTCGCGTACCTCATCGAAATTCATACCCCGGCCCTTGAAGACAGAGTGGTAACTTCCGGCCAGAGTATCATCCACCATACGCCGGGTACGCACCTCGATCCGGCGGACTTTTTTCAGAATTTCTTTGGTTATTGTCGTTTCCATTGCCATGTTATTTACCTGGTTTCCGAGGATATGCACTCATTACGGCACCGGCACCGTATCCAGCAGTTTGCGGATAATATCTTCACTGGTAATGCCCTCGGCCTCGGCCTCATAACTGATGCGTATTCTGTGCCGCATGACATCCATGGCGCAGCTCTTAATATCATCGGGAATCACATATCCCCGGCCGCTTAAGTAGGCAATAGCCCGGGCTGCAACCTTCAGGTTAATGGTTGCCCGGGGAGAGGCACCGGTTTCAATGTAATCTTTCATGGCAAGTCCTGCTCCTTCCGGATCACGGGTGGCATACACCAGAGAGACAATATATTCTTTAATTCGGTCGTCCAGGTACACGGAGTCGACCACCTTGCGGGCGCTCAAAATGTCCTTGGGCGAGATAATAGGCTGAACTGATATTTTTGAGTCAATATGTTCTACCATTTCCAGGATCAGTCGTTCCTGTTCACGGCTGGGATAATCAAC
>CAZQKF010000355.1:0-3323 GCA_964593645.1 uncultured Desulfobulbus sp. | reverse complement strand
GAGATGGGTTTTGCCCGTGAGGTCGCCGACCAGGTGGTGTTTATGGACGAAGGCGCCATTGTTGAGGTGGGCACGCCGGATCATTTCTTTGAAAATCCAACCCATGCGAGAACCATAAAGTTCCTGGAACAGATTTTGTAGAATACGCATTACCAGTTGTACCGCAGAGGCGCAGAGAGCGCAGAGCTCTTTTTTCTTCACTCAGCGTTGTCTGCGCCTCTGCGGTAATCTTCTCTGCAGCTGACCGCTGAACCCATGCCCCCGCTCTTGCCCATGGACACTCCTCCGATCTGGCTTGTTGACGCTGCCTGGATATCCTTTGCCTTTGTCTGCGGTTTTATTGCCCGGCTGCTCAAGCTGCCGCCACTGATTGGTTTTCTGGCTGCAGGTTTTCTGCTCAATGGTCTGGGCATTCGCCAGGGAGGTGAGGCTCTGCAGGAGCTGGCAGATCTCGGTGTCACCCTGCTGCTGTTCACCATCGGCTTGAAACTGGATGTCAAAAGTCTGCTGCGCCGGGAGATCTGGCTCGGCACCAGTCTGCATATGCTGATGAGCACCGTGGTACTGGGCGGAGTTGTTTTTCTCCTCACCCTGAGCCCGCTGCTGGGACGGGTGCCATTCAGCACTGCAGTCCTGATCGGTTTTGCCCTCTCTTTTTCCAGCACTGTCTTTGCCATCAAGATCCTGGAGGATCGCGGCGAGTTAAATGCCCTGCACGGGGCTACTGCCATGGGTATCCTGGTCATGCAGGACATCATTGCGGTGGTCTTTCTCACCGTGTCTGCAGGCAAGATCCCCTCGATCTGGGCTCTGGCCCTGCCCCTACTCTTTCTGCTGCGGCCGCTGCTGTTTAAACTCCTTGATTACAGTGATCATGGAGAACTGCTGGCCCTGTGCGGCCTGTTTCTGACTATGGTTGCCGGAGCGGGCAGTTTTGAAATTGTCGGCTTAAAACCGGATTTAGGAGCCCTGGTCATGGGGATTATGATGGGGGCCCATCCCAAGGCCAAGGAACTGGGCTACACCCTGATGGGCTTTAAAAATCTTTTCCTGGTGGCCTTTTTCTTAAGTATCGGCCTGGCCGGCCTGCCTGACGGTAAAATTCTACTGGTCAGCGTGGTGCTTGGGCTGTTTATTATCTTTAAGGGGGGGTTGTTTTATTCTCTGCTCAGCAAGTTTAACTTTCGCTCAAGAACTGCACTGTTTACCGCCGTGCCGCTGGCAAATTACAGCGAATTCGGCCTGATTGTCGCAGCAGTTGGTGTAAAAAGCGGCTGGCTGGATTCCTCCTGGCTGGTGCTGATTGCCATGGCCCTGACCATATCTTTTATTGCCGGGGCACCTCTTAATGGTTCTGTCTATGATATCTATGCCCGTTTCAGAGATGTACTGAAGCGCTGTGAAAAACCAAGCCGGCATCCGGCAGACCAGCCCATTGAGCTGGATGCGGATCTGCTTATTTTCGGCATGGGCAGGGTGGGAACCGGGGCCTATGATGCGGCCCGCCACACCTACAGTAAAAAGGTGATCGGCCTGGATAACAACATGGATGTGGTGGAAAAACATCGCCAGGCACGACGTGATGTCCTCTTTGGCGATGTAACAGATCTGGATTTCTGGGATAAAATCGATCCAGGCCAGGTCAACCTTATCTCTCTGTCCATGCCCAGGCACCAGGCCAATGTGACCGCAGTTGAACAGCTGCGTAATGCCGGATACACGGGATATCTGGCAGCCACAGCCCGCTTTGAGGATCAGGCCGAGGAACTACGCGAGATGGGCGTTCACTCCGTGTACAATATCTTCACCAATGTGGGCGCGGCCTACTCGCAGTACGTGCACAGTGACATGCTTAGTCATCCTGAATTTGCTGATCAATTACAGGGTGAAGAAGACGGAGTGGCAGCAGAAGCTGCCGAGTAACAGCCCATCCTTCTCTATTCATCCATTACGGATGAAACGGAAAAAACATCGGCGTCAGCAGTACGGTAATAACCCCGACCACAATGGACAGCGGCACCCCGATCTTGACAAAATCACCGAAACTGTACTCTCCCGGCCCGTACACCATCAGGTTGGTCTGGTAGCTTACCGGTGAGATAAAGGAACAGGACGCCCCGACCATTACGGTGATGGCAAAGGGCATGAAACTCACTCCCAGTCCCTGAGCAATGGTCATGGCAATGGGGAACATGAACACGGCCGAGGCTACATTGGTCACCATGGCATCCATGAGGATGCAGCCGAGAAAGACCACGGCCAGGGCCAGGTAGACATTGTCACCGCCCAGGGCGCCGAGAAAGTTACCGATGATGCCGGACAGTCCGCTGGATGTCACTGCGGCCTCAAGGCCCATGGCCGAGGCAATGACCACCAGGGTGGCGAAATCCACACTTCTGCCGGCACTGGACAGATCCATGCAGCCGGTGAGCAGCATGGCCCCTGCCGCCAGCAGGGCCGCGTTGAGCATGGTCAGCCAGCCCAGGGTTACAGTGGTGATCATGGCCAGGGTAATGAGGGATGCCAGCACGGCTTTGTCAGTGCGCTGGATACGGGCACCGCGAAGGCGTTTGGTCATGGCAAAGTCAACTTCATTGCGGTTGCGGTAGAAGAACTTATCGTGGACTTCCAGCAGGGCCACGTCTCCGGCCTGGATTATTGCATCGCGCAGGGGATAGTCCATGGCCGCTCCCTCATGGGCCATGCCCACCAGCCAGACCTCGTACTCACGATCTTTTTCAGACAAATCACCGATCCGTTGACCGACAAACTCACTCTGGTTCGAGATAACCACTTCCACCAGGTGATGACGATGCCGGTTGGGCTTGGCCTTCTTGGTTGAAAAAATCGGGGGCAGGCCAATGGTTGCCCACAGGGATTTGGCCCCGTCGATATCAGCGGCAAAGGCCAGGTTGTCATTGGCCTGCAGTACCGTGCCCGGGCCGAATTCGAGCTGGTTCTCTCTGCGCAGCAGAGACAGCATAGAGAACCCTTCCGTAGAGGCAAGCCCTGCCTGCTCAATGGTTTTACCAATAAGGGGCCCTTCAGGATCCACCTTCAGCTCCACCCTGAAAAATCGGCGTTCTTTAGGGCCGACCGCGGCAGCGCGAGGACGGGCACTTGGCAGCAGCCATTTACCGAAGATCATGATAAAGGCAAGCCCGGCAATGGTAATGGGCACGCCCACCCAGGAGAGGCCGAACAGACTGACCGGTTCCATAAAGGGCAGGTTGTCTCCGCCCTGTTTCATGGTGTCGGTGATCATACCCGAGATAACCAGATTGGTGGCGGTTCCGATCAGAGTGCAGGTACCGCCTAAGATG
>CAZQKF010000354.1:0-3328 GCA_964593645.1 uncultured Desulfobulbus sp. | reverse complement strand
CCGCCTATGTGAGGCGGCCTGATCGCCATAAGATGGGGTGCAGCTGAACAGTTACCCCAAAATAATCCTTTAAAGTTTATATGAAAGTCGCCAAAGGCTCAGGCCATACCATGCCGGGGTACGGGACTTTCATTATTTCGTTGTGCCCGGCCGTTTTGGTCCAGCCATGCTGGTTAGGGTAAATGCAACACAAGTAGATTAATTAATCCAATCAGAAATCCCAATAATGCTCCAAAGATATTAATGTACTTAAACTGCTCTTCCATGATGGAGAGCAGCAATCGTTCCAGCCGCAACAGATCCAGAGAATCCACTTTTTCAGTGACCATTTCCTTAATGTTCAACGATGCGACAAGCCCCGGCACCTCTTTCAGCAGCATTCTGTTGGCCGAGAGAATAATATAATCCGTAATTCCCTGACGTACGCCTGCAGGCATGAGATTCTGCAGGATACCCACCGGCTTTGCGGCCAACTGGTCCACCATGGTGTTTAACATGCTGTCCAGCATCCGCCTCACCCTTCTAGAACGCAGCATGGTTACCAGCTCACAGACCAGGGTTTCCCGAATCCTGCTGCCGCTGTCTCCGGGCAGAATCATATCAGCAAGTCCTGAAAGAGAAATACGCCCCTGATCCAGCATCTCCTCAATCTGCTCCTGTATCATCCCAGCCAGCGTATCCTGCACACCCTGCGCCCTGAGAACGGCCAAAATCTGAACAGCGGCCTGATGACAACCCGCCTGCAATTTGTCCATGGGTACCCGGGCCAGCAAATCAGCAAGCGAACCGGCAAAAAAAGCACGGGTCTGCCGGACAAGCATTTGGGCAACGCGCTCCTGGACTTCAGGACTCTGCAACCAGGTGCTGAGATCTTCTTCTTTATCTTCAAGGTAGGTGCGTATTTTTTCGTCAAGACTGTCCATGTCGACAAACCCACGGGCCATGGCGCCCATGGGGCCAAGCGTATCCAGGAAATTATCCACGCCACCCTTGATTGCCTGAATAATCTTATCCCGAACTGCAGGCTCAGCCAACATCACAGACAACTGCTGCAGGACCAGCGGGGCCTGATCTTCAATGGTTGCGCAGAGAAGATCCTGAAATTCCGAGGGCAGTAAATCGGCAAGAGTTTTTCCCTCTACAGCTGCCTGGGTGAGATACTCGACAAGATAATTGCCCAGCCATTCCACTACCTGTGGATCTGCAAGCAGCCGGCTGACCAGTCCATTGATCACCGTATAAACAGACTCCCTTCCCTCAGCCGTGATCAACTCGTTAAGTTCCACGGTTCCAAAGGTGTCCAACTGCGCTTCAATGGCCGCAGTAACTGTCTCGGCAAAAGAATCCGACTGAATATAGCTGTACACGCCGTCACGCATCTGATATTTAAGCGTCCTGGTGCCGATCTTGACATAGGCTCGAAAACGGCGAGGCACGACCGTTATAATCGGCCCAAGATCTCTGTCCAGCAGATCCCTGACCCGATCATCAATGAGCAGGTGCAGATGATTCTGGAACCGCTCAGCTGACAGGGCTGCTCCGATATCAGTTGCCGTCATCAGATGCTCACCAACCATTTCACCCATATTTTGAGCAAGCTCATGTCGCTTGGAAGGAATAACACCCGGGGTCATTGGTACACGCAGTCCAAAAACATACCAGGGCTTCAGAGGCCTAAACAGCATCCGAATGGCGACTTTATTGGTCAAATACCCGATAAAAGCCCCTAGCAGAGGGGGGGCAGCATACGTCAGTAACTGGGTTGTTTGCATGGATATGATACTCTTGAGATCAAAGACAGTGAAGTAACTGGGGAGGACTTGATATGAGCTGTGCGGCACCGCTTTCTTTCAGTTCATCCGCAGTTCGAAAGCCCCACAGGGCTCCAACTGGATACATACCTGCACCAATCGCGGTTTTCATATCGGTTGCAGTATCGCCGAGGTACAGAATTTCAGAGGGATCAAGCTGCAGACGAGCTGCAATTTCGACTGCACCGGCCGGATCCGGTTTTTTAGGTACATTCGGACGTGCCCCCAGCAGCGGCTCAAAGGTCCAGGCCCCCAGCATCTGTTCTACACAGAGGCAGGTGAACTCATGTGGTTTATTAGAGAGAATGGAGAGCTGCAGTCCGGCCTTCACCATGGAGTTCAACATGGTATCAACACCTTCATACATAGTCGTCTTAACATTCCAGTTGCGACTGTAGTCTTCTTTAAACACAGATGCAACCCGTTGAATTTCTACTGGTGACCGTTTCGACTCGGGAAGAATCCGCTCAATTAATATATGCAGTCCGTCACCGACAAAATAGCGATATGCAGCCACAGGATGCATTGGGAAACCGCAGCCGGCCAGTACACGATTTGCAGAGTCTGCAAGATCATCCAAGGTATCCAGCAGGGTTCCGTCCAGATCAAAAATAACTGCTTTAAACGACATTATACACTCCTCGAAAACGTGGTAAGTTTTGAAAAGATAAAGCACAACTCCGGTTCCGTCCACAAGAATTGTCCCGGCTTCACACAGCTGTGTAATCATTTTTATTCAGATGCACCTGCACAGTCCTGCTTTGTTCCGGGTTTGACTTGGAAATCACCACAATTTCGTGTATACATAAAAGGTTAGACTAACCAGCATGGCTGAATCAAGTTTGCCAGTCACAACGAACAATGAAAATGTGTCGCTTCGGCATGGCAAGCCCTGCTCTACGTGGCATTTTCATAAAGATCAAGTAAATTACCCTGGGTACCTATACATGACAAAAGTAATCGCCCTGGCCGGCAAGGGCGGCACAGGAAAAACAACCACATCCGCCCTGCTGATTAAATACCTTACCACCCGCGGCATGACCCCGGTGCTGGCAGTTGATGCCGATGCCAATGCCAACTTAAATGAGCTGCTGGATCTTGACATCAACATGACCCTGGGTGAAATTCGCAAAGAACTCAAGGGTGACATGCCGCCCGGCATGAGCCGCGATCAGTACATGGAAATGAAAATTCATCAATCGCTGATTGAAAATTCAGGATTTGACCTGATGGTCATGGGCCAGCCCGAGGGAGCCGGCTGCTACTGTGCGGCCAACCAGTACCTGGCCATGACCATGGACAGACTGGCAGAAAACTACGAATATATCATTGTTGACAACGAAGCCGGTATGGAACACTTGAGCCGGATGAACCTACGCAGTATTGACTACCTTTTTATTGTCTCCGACCCCTCGGCCCGCGGCATCATGACGGCAAAACGGATTGCCGATATTACCGGCCCGCTGCAGCTGGAGGTTAAAAATCAATATCTGCTGGTCAACCGAGCACCAGATCCG
>CAZQKF010000353.1:0-3337 GCA_964593645.1 uncultured Desulfobulbus sp. | reverse complement strand
CTCAAGATTATTGAGGGTACTATTGCCTCTGTTCCTCCCAAGGGCGGCCGCAATAGTACCCTCAATAATCTTGAGCAGGGCCTGCTCAAGATTATTGAGGGTACTATTGCCTCTGTTCCTCCCAAGGGCGGCCGCAAACACCCGCAGCAGGATCTGGTACGGATAGATACCAGCAATATCCTCTTTATTGTCGGCGGCGCCTTTGTCGGCTTGGAAAAGGTGATCAAACGCCGTTCCGGAACCAAGGCCATCGGCTTTGGGGCCAAGGTCGTGGCAGATCCTAAAAAGAGCGTGGGCGAAATCCTTGCCGGAGTTCAGCCGGAAGATCTGCTCAAATTCGGATTGATTCCGGAATTGGTAGGCCGTCTGCCGGTCATTGCAACCATGAAGGAACTGGTTGAGGAAGACCTTATCCGGATCCTCAAGGAGCCCAAAAATGCCCTGACCAAGCAGTATATGAAACTGTTTGATTTAGAGGGGATTTCCCTGCGTTTCACGGAAAGTGCCCTGGAGGCTGTGGCGAAAAAGGCTCTGGTTCGGAAATCAGGTGCCCGCGGATTACGTTCTGTCATGGAAGAGGCCATGCTTGACGTAATGTACGAGTTGCCCTCGGATGAGCATGCAACAGATTGTGTGGTCAACGAACAGGTCATCACCAAGGGCGAATACCCGGTGATTATGTACGATAAAGCTGACACCAAGAAGAGTGCATAGCCAATCTGTGTAAAGGCAATCTAAAGCTATTGAACCGGAGTGTGTATGAGTAAGTCAACAGCCAGCCGTTTTCCCGTGATGCCTTTGCGTGATATTGTCATTTTTCCCGGTATGGTTGCCCCTCTGGTGGTAGGACGTAAAAATTCCATCAGCGCGCTGGAACACGCCATGGAGGAACGCTCTCTTATCTTTCTGGTCACCCAGAAAGATGCCGGTGTTGATGAACCCAAAGAAAAACATTTGTATTCCCATGGGACACTGGCCAGCGTGATGCAGCTGCTGCGTTTACCTGATGGCACCATCAAGGCTCTGGTTGAAGGTAAACGGCGCGGACAGGTCGATGTGTTCATGGAAGATGAACCGTTTTTCAGCGCCGATATTATTGAAACTCCGGATCTGGATGCTGACGGTCCGGAAATTCAGGCCTATTGTCGGGAACTGCGGCGCACGTTTGATCAGTACACCAAATCAAACAAGAAAATACCGCCCGAGGTGTTGAAGTCAGTTACCTCCATTGAAAATCCCTCCCGACTGGTCGATTTGATCTGTTCCCACCTCCCTTTAAAAACAGACGAAAAACAGGAACTGCTTGAACTCATCGCTCTACCTGAGCGAATTCGCAGAACCCTTGAAATCCTGTACCGGGAAATGGAACTCTTTGCGCTGGAAAAAACCATTCATGCCAAGGTAAAAAAGAAAATGGCAGAGACCCAGCGTAACTATTATCTGGGTGAAAAAATACGAGTTATTCAAAGCGAGATGGGGCAGGGCGAGGGCGGCGATGAACTGGCCGAGATTGAGCAGGCCATTGCCAAGAAAAAACTGCCCAAAGTGGTCAAGGAAAAGGTGCGTAAAGAGCTTAAAAAGCTCCGACAGACACCGCCCATGTCTGCCGAGACCACGGTGATGCGCAACTATATTGATACCATCATCACTCTGCCCTGGAAGAAGAAAACCCGGGCAAAGATTGATATTGAGAAGGCGGAAGTTATCCTGGATCAGGATCATTACGGTCTGAAAAAACCCAAGGAACGCCTGTTGGAATATCTGGCCGTTCAGGTGCAGGTAAAGAAGATCAAAGGGCCCATTATCTGCCTGGTCGGCCCTCCCGGGGTCGGCAAAACATCCATCTGCAAATCCATAGCCCGGGCTATGAATCGTAAATTTGTCCGCCTGTCTCTTGGCGGGGTACGGGATGAGGCAGAAATTCGCGGTCATCGCCGTACCTATATCGGGGCCATGCCCGGCAAGATTATCCATTCCATGCAGAAGGCCGGGGTGGTCAATCCGGTGTTTTGCCTGGATGAGGTGGATAAGATGAGCGTGGATTTCCGCGGCGACCCCTCATCCGCCTTACTGGAAGTGCTGGATCCGGAACAAAATTATGCCTTTAACGATCATTATCTTGACCTGGACTATGATCTGTCTGAAGTCTTTTTTATTACCACGGCCAATAATCTGGAAGGCATCCCGCTGCCCCTGCAGGACAGGATGGAGATTATCAGTCTGAGCGGGTATACGGAAGAGGAAAAGCATAAGATTGCCGAGGGGTTTCTGCTGCCCAAGCAGCTTGAGGCTAACGGCTTTAAAGAAGATGACATTCATTTTTCCGAACGTGCACTGCTGGAGATTATTCGTCATTATACCCGGGAGGCCGGAGTCAGGACTCTTGAACGGACACTGGCTGCCGTGTGCCGTAAGGTGGCGCGCGAACGGCTGAAAATCAACGAACCCAAAAAGAAGTTTCGTTTATCCAGTCAGTCCATCGCCAAATATCTTGGCGTACCCAAGCACAGGTATGGTCTTGCCGAAGAACGTGATGAGATAGGACTGTCAACGGGGCTGGCCTGGACCCAGGTCGGCGGTGAGCTACTGCAAATTGAATCCACCCTGATGCCGGGTTCCGGTAAGATGACTGTTACCGGAAAGCTTGGTGATGTTATGCAGGAATCTGCCCAGGCCGCACTCTCCTATGTGCGTTCCCGGGCCATGCGGCTGGGACTGGATTCTGACTTTTACCGCAAGGTGGATATTCATGTGCATGTACCGGAGGGGGCAATTCCTAAAGACGGCCCGTCTGCCGGTATTACCATTGCCACATCCATCGTGTCTGCCCTGCTGAAGCTGCCTGTGGATCGTCAGTTGGCCATGACCGGAGAAATAACCCTGCGCGGTCGGGTCCTACCCATCGGCGGCCTGACAGAAAAACTGTTGGCAGCCAAGCGGGGCAACATAACCCGTATCTTAATGCCGGGACAGAATGAACGTGATTTAAAAGACGTTCCCCAGAAGGTACGTAACAGTTTGGATATAGTGCTTGTGGACCATGTTGATGAAGTCTTGAGCAGGGCCCTGATCGTTAGAGAGGGAGAAGAACTCTTTAAAGATGTGTCCATGGAGACGATCTTTAATGACGTAACCCTGTCGGCCCATAATACTCCGGCCCAGTAATTAGTAATTTTTTCAGGTTGTTGGTTTGGCGTTTCAGGGAGTTTAAGCCGTAACGTAGACTCTTTCACGCTTTCCTCCTTTTTTGCTTGACGGACAGAGGGCAAACTGCTAAATACACCTCATCCTTTGGGGGCGAATAGCTCAGCTGGGAGAGCATCGGCCTTACAAGCCG
>CAZQKF010000352.1:0-3337 GCA_964593645.1 uncultured Desulfobulbus sp. | reverse complement strand
TCTGTCTTCTGGTTAAGCGCCTGATCCGATCTTTTAAGATGCTGTTGGAACAGGAAGAGTAATTGGGCCGAATCCAGGAAAAAAGGTGCGTGGAGTTGCCTGTTCGGGTACAATTTTGATATACTGCCTGTGCATGTAAAAAACAGGATGTCTGCACTTGCTGTTCTCAGGCCTGTTTGTACAACACGAAAATTTCTTATTTGATCGATTAATTATACGGTATTTTCTTGGAAAAATCAAGTTCAATGACTGATCTTCCGGTATCGGCAGGAGCGTGTTTTCATGGATAACGAGACGCAACTGCATGCGCAGCGGATGCGGAAGTTCACAGATGAAGTGGATGTGTATCCCGTTTCCTGTGAAAAACTCTGTGCCGGGCGCAGCGACAAGCAATGGCTTGATGCGGTACTTGCCGGCGGCGCACGTATTGTGCAGTTGCGCGATAAACATTCGGAAGATCGGCAGTTGCTGGCCAAAGCGCGTTATTTTCGGGAGGCAACCCGCCGGGCCGGGGTGCTGTTTCTGGTGAATGACCGGGTGGATATTGCCCTGCTGTCGGGTGCCGACGGGCTGCATGTAGGCCAGAAGGATCTGCCGGCCGAAGAACTGCGGCAACTGGCCCCTGATATGATTATCGGTGTCTCATGTAATACAGAGCAGCAGGCCCGTGAATTGGGGCGGCTTGAGCAGTCCGGGAAGCTTGCCGCCTCGTATTATAATATTGGCCCAATGTATCAGACCGGAACCAAGGAAGGTCTTGTGCACTTTATCGGCCCTGAGGCCATTGGCCGTTATTCCCGTCACTGCAGCCTGCCGTTTACCGTCATGGGGGGCATAAAACTGGAGCATATTCCTGAGATGACCGCCGCCGGAGCGCGCCGTCTTGCCGTGGTGACTGCAATCAGTCAGGCCGAAGACATGGCCCAGGAAACGCGGAAGTGGCGCCATGCAGTCCGTGCAGCAGGAGTAGAGAGAGTTGAGAATAATGAATGAGTTAAAAAAACAGCGTCAACGTATTCAGGAACTGATGGAGTATGGAGCCCCTGATACTGCGCTGGACGCGGCCCTTGATCTGTTGGTTTTGTTTCGTGATGACCGGATCGGGCTGACTGTGCTTGAGGAATTTTACAGCTACCTGCCCGATGCCGAAGACGACTGGGTCAAAGAGCTGCGGCTGGCAGGGCGACGGCAAGGTGTTTTTTTGCTGGCCGCTGTTACTGCTCGTGACAGCTATCTGTATCTGGTTTCCAGTGAGGGAATTGAATTTCACGGAAGTCTGGCTGAGGGATATCTGGATACTCAGTTGTTGGATTTTTTCGGCTTTTCTGATAAAAATAGCTTTGCTGAGGCGGGTAAGAATCCGGAGAATTTTCCTGTATACCAAGCAGTTCAGGTTGATGCTGATGTCTGCCCGGCCTGTCATGCGGCCATTGGTGAAGTGCATGAGCTGGGTTGTCCCGTGGAGCTTTGCCCCTGGTGCGGCGGGCAGCTTATCCATTGCAGTTGCCGTTTTGAACAGCTGGATGTGGAGGAAATAGTTAATGAGCAGGAATTGGAGCGATTTGAAACATTGCTTGAGCAGAAGGGGCGGATTAGTTTCTCCCCGGAGCAGCGGCCGAGTTTTGCCGATGATGGCCCGGGAATTGAGCAGCAGTGATAACAGGAACAACAGGTAGGTAAAAGAGCAGTATACTTGCCGGATTTCTTGATGTATTATAGTACAGTAAAGAAAATATAAATGTGATGGATCAGATAGAATTCTACGAACACAAGCTTACCTTTGAAACCGATTCCTGGGATCTGCATATCCTGTTGGAACAGGGCAAAGTAACGGTCATCGATGCCAGAAGCCGCGATGCCTTTGAGCGTGAGCATATTCCCGGGGCTGTGCATCTGTCCCATCGCGAAATGTCCAGCAAGACAACCGAGATACTTTCACGCAAACAGCTCCTGGTGACTTACTGCGACGGGATTGGCTGTAATGCCTCCACCAAGGGCGCTCTCAATCTTGCCCGTCTTGGATTTACCGTAAAAGAGCTGCTTGGCGGGCTGGATTGGTGGAAGCGTGACGGCTATCCTACGGAAGGAACTGGGGCAGGTGAAGAGAGTGGGGCATCTTGTGGCTGTTGAGCAGATGGGTACGTTTCTGATTGCATCCGGGGCCTGGTTATGATTGGGGAATCTCTACCACCGGGCAGCGGGGGAGGGTTTTTCAAGACTCTTTTTGACCAATCCCCCTATGCCATGCAGATTTACAGCCCTGACGGGGTTGTTGTAAAAACCAATAACGCCTGGGATGCATTCTGGGGCGTATCTCGTTCAAATGCCGTTAATCACTATAATATTAATAAGGATAAGCAGGCTCAGTCCGTTGGTTTGACATCGGCGTTTAAGCAGGCCCTTGCCGGAACCAGCACCAGTCTTCAGGGCGTAGAATATGATCCGGCCCGCACCGGTCTTGTCGGCCTGAAACGATTTCTAGATGTCCGTATGCTCCCTTTAGAGCAGGTTGACGGCCAGGTTGAGGGTATTGTCTGTATTCTTGAGGATAAAACCAAATCCAGGCTTGTTGAACAGGAACAGTTCAGCTACCAGGAACGACTTGAGCGCGAGGTAAATGATCGAACAAAACAGCTTGAGGCCCTGCTCCAGTTTTCTGCAGAAATTCTAGCTGTCAATGAGCTTGAGTCCGTGTATGAATTTGTTACGTCCTGGGCTAAGAGTCTGCTTAAATTTGATTATTCCACGATCTTTATTTTGTCTGGTGAGAGTGGTCGGCTGATTATGGAGGAAACTCTGGGGTTCCCGCACTCCATGGTCGGTTCGTTTACTCTTCTTGCGGATCAGGGACTGCCCAGCCTGGTTGCCCGTAATCGACAAGTCGCCGTTGTTGAAGATTTTGCATCCGAGCAACGGGTCTCTATTCCAGATATCATTTTTGAGCATAAACTGACCTCGGCCATGGCTGTGCCGATGCTTGACCGGAACGGCCTGATCGGCGTGCTTGTCGGCCACACTCGGGCACGACGAATTTTTACCGCCAGTGATATCTCACTGTATCAGAACTTTGCCAATCAGGCGGCTGTGGCCATTGCCAACAGTATGAATCGGCGCTCGCTGCAGCGTTCTGAAGAACGGTTTCGCCAGCTCTTTGAAAGCGCCAACGATGCAATCTATCTTGTTGATCTGCAGACTCGCCGGATTGTGGACTGTAATCGAAAGGCTCTGGCTCTGGACGGCTACAGTCGTAAGGAAATGACCGCCATGAAGATGTATGAGCTGTACCCCCCGGAAGAGCGGGGTCAGCTTGACCAGCGTTACGAGCATGTTATACGCA
>CAZQKF010000351.1:0-3350 GCA_964593645.1 uncultured Desulfobulbus sp. | reverse complement strand
AGATCGGGTTTGCAGAACCTGGAGAGAAAAAAACATCCGGGGCGGGGCCCCCCTCCTCCAGTATTAGTGGGGGGGGAGCGCCCCCCCGCCGCGAAAAGGTCGAACAGCAGAACCTACTGCAGCAAATCATAGGTAACCCGGCCGCCAACCACGGTAAGTACGGCCCGGCCCTGTAATTTCCTGCCTATAAAAGGTGAATTTTTACTCTTGGACACTACCTGGTCTTCGGTATAGGTGAAGGCGGCATCCGGATTTATCAAGGTAATATCAGCAGCAGATCCGATACTGAGTGATCCGGCAGCCAGTCCTAAAATTGTTGCCGGATTAACCGACATCAACTCAATAAGCCTACGCTCGTCAATCAGACCGTCCCGCACCAGGGCAAGGGAAAGAGGCAGCGAGGTTTCCAGGCCGATAATGCCGTTCATGGCCAGGTCGAACTCCACCTCTTTTTCCAGAATGGAATGGGGGGCATGGTCAGTGGCAACGGCATCAAAGGTGCCGTCAACAAGCCCCTGCCGTATTGCCTGGCGATCCTCTTCCGAGCGCAGGGGCGGGTTCATCTTGGCATTGGTGTTATAGCCCTCCACCGCCTCGTCCGTCAGGGTGAAATAATGGGGCGTGGTCTCTGCCGTCACCTGTACGCCCCGGGCCTTGGCTGTACGGATCAGGTCGGTGCTCATGGCACTGCTGACATGGGCAATATGAATGCGCTTGCCGGTATACTCGGCCAGGGCGATTTCTCGATACACCATGATTGATTCGGCAGCCGTGGGAATGCCTTTAAGCCCAAGCCGGGTGGAAACCGCGCCCTCATTCATCACCCCGCGGCTGAGCGAAGGTTCCTCGCTGTGGGAAATAACCGCTAAGCCGAAATCAGCAGCATACTCCAGGGCCCGGCGCATAAGCTGACTGTCACGCACCGGCAGCCCGTCATCACTGACTGCGACAATACCAGCCTCTTTCATCTCGCCGAACTCGGCAAGTCCTGTTCCCTTGCTGCCCTTGCTGATTGCCCCCACCGGATACACCCGGCACGATCCCTGTGCTGCCTGCTCCAGAATCATCCGGGTCACGGCCCGGCAGTCGTTCACCGGTTTGGTATTGGGCATGCAGGCCACGCCGGTAAAACCGCCGGCTGCAGCAGCCCTGGTACCGGAAAGGATATCTTCCTTATACTCCTCACCCGGTTCACGCAGATGAACATGCATGTCGATCAGGCCGGGCACTACCCAGCAGCCCGCAGCATCTATCACGCGCACATCAGCGGGTACGCCGCCGGCCGGGTCGGCAATGCAACCGTCCTGCACCAGAAGATCACCCTGCTCGTCCCTGGTATTTACCGGATCAATAATCCGTCCGTTTTGTATCAGCAGTGACTCCGACATTCGTCTCCTGTTATCCTCTACCCTGCGGTATATCTACAGATTTCAACAAATTTTTCAACTGTTGCCCATAACCAGGTACAACAAGGCCATCCGTACAGCCACGCCGTTGGTCACCTGATCCAGGATCACTGACTGCGGGCCATCGGCCACATCGGGCATCAGCTCAATACCACGGTTAATCGGCCCGGGGTGCATAATAAGAGCATCCGACCTGGCCCAGGAGGCAACCTCACGGGTCACCCCGAAGTACTGGGCATACTCACGAAAGGAGGGCAGCAGCGGATCATTCTGCCGCTCTTTCTGAATACGCAGCGTCATGACAACGTCTGCATCCTCGACAGCCTCTTGTAAACTCGTACAAACCGTGGCCCCCAGCTTGTCCAGATCCGGTGGGATAAGGGTTGACGGGCCAAAGACAAAAACCTGCGATCCCATGCGGGTAAACCCTAAAATATCAGAATGGGCCACCCGGCTGTGCAGAATATCACCGATGATAGCCACCTTCAGCCCGTCCAGCCGTCCTTTGTGTTCCCGTACGGTCAGCATATCCAGTAACCCCTGGGAGGGGTGTTCATGGGTGCCGTCACCGGCATTGATAACCGCTGCATTGACATAGCGGCTGAGCATGTGCGGAGCACCGGAAAAGCAATGACGAATTATTATAATGTCAGGGGCCATGGCCGCGATATTGCGGGCCGTATCAATGAGCGTTTCGCCCTTGGTGGCGGAACTGGTGGAGGCGGAGATATTAAAGGTATCCGCACTCATCCGCTTGGCAGCGACTTCAAAGGAGAGACGGGTACGGGTGGAGGGTTCGAAAAAAAGGTTGATAATGGTATTACCGCGCAGAGTCGGCACCTTTTTTATCGGCCGGGCGGATATTTCTTTAAACGATTCCGCAGTAGTTAAAATATGATCAATATCATCTACAGAGAGATGATCAATGCCCAGGATATGACGATGTGAGAAAAAATATCCGGTAGACATAGTATCAAGCAATCAGTGAAGGATATCTCCGATTCTTCCCCAGCGCACGGAGGTGAATCGGTCAACAGAGAACAGGGACTTCTGCACATCCCAGGACCAGTATATAATAAAGGCCTTACCGCGCACCGCCTTGAGATCAACAAATCCCCAGAACCTGCCGTCAAAGGAGTTGTCCCGGTTATCGCCCATGACAAAAATATGGTTCTCAGGCACGGTCACCGGCCCAAAGGTATCCCGGGGACTGGCTGACGCGGGCAAAATACGGGGGTCGGTGTGCACACCGTGCAGATCTTCAAAAGGCTTTCCGTTAATAGAAATCTTTTTATCACGAATTTCTACCGTATCCCCGGCAACAGCTATCACGCGTTTAATATAGTCGAGCTTGGGGTCACGGGGAAATTTAAAGACTACTATATCATTAGGCTTGGGATTCTTTATCGGAACCAGAACTGTACCGGCAAAGGGCAGCTTAATGCCGTAAATAAACTTATTCACAAGAATATGGTCACCAATCTGCAGAGTCGGCAACATGGAACCTGATGGAATTTTAAAGGCCTGGACAATAAAGGTGCGGATAAACAGGGCAAGAACAAGGGCAATAATGATCGCCTCAGCATATTCACGGAAGATAGACTTCTTTTTTTTGGTCTGTAAATATGCCATCAGGGAGGCCTCATTTAGATTAAGAGAAGACAAACTAATGCAAACTATCCGAAAGCAAAGATAATTTCAAGAAACTTTTAATGAATCACGGTTCACAATACATACAAAATACGGCCATAAAAAGCAACAAACCACAATATATGGTATACGAAATGGTAATCCGATCGGATATCTGCCTGTTTTTTAAACAACAAATAAAAAAAAGTGCAGGGTTCGCTTGACAAAGTTTTATTTTTATGACCTTATAAGAATGTATGTACAAAAATTTATACTTACTTTCTTCACTCAATCCACTGTAGAGTAGTTGAGTGG
>CAZQKF010000350.1:0-3362 GCA_964593645.1 uncultured Desulfobulbus sp. | reverse complement strand
ATCAGGGTCATTCTGCCCGCCTCATTTTCCGGATTCAGCCGTTCGATAATTGACAAAATATCATCAATTTCATGGTTGGGGCCGACCTTCATGCCCAGCGGATTCAACACACCGCGCAGGAACTCGACATGGGCCCCGTCGATCTGGCGGGTTCGGTCACCAATCCACAACATATGACCGGAACAGTCATACCAGCCACCGTCCATGGAGTCTTCCCGGGTCAAGGCCTCTTCATAGCCTAAAAACAACGCCTCATGGGAGGTAAAAAACCGGGCCTGTTTGAGCTGGGGAGCATCGGTGTCAATGCCAATGGTTTCCATAAAATCCAGGGCCTGGCTGATCTGCCGGGCCAGTCGTTCGTATGAGCGGCCCATGGGCGACTGCTTGACAAACTCCTGATTCCAGGCCTGCACCCGGTGCAGAGCACCAAATCCGCCCCGGGTAAAGGCCCGCAGCAGGTTCAAGGTGGCAGCCGACATATTATAGCCCTGCAATAACCGCTGGGGATTCGGGATGCGTGCTTCCAACATCGGTTCCACAGAGTTGGCCATATCGCCGCGATAACTGGGCAGCTCCACTCCGTTGACCATCTCAGTGTCGCTGGAGCGCGGCTTGGCATACTGGCCGGCAATCCGGCCGACCTTGACCACCGGTTTGCCGCCGGCATAGGTCAGGGTAACCGCCATTTGCAGCAGTACCTTCAGGGTATTTCTGATATTTGGTGCTGTGCAGCGGACAAACTCTTCAGAGCAGTCTCCACCCTGGAGAAGAAAGGCCTCGCCCTTCACAGCCTTAGCCAAACCGGCTTTCAAATCACGGATTTCACCGGCAAAGACCAGGGGCGGCAGGCTGGAAATCGTCTGCAGCACTTCGTTTAATTGAGTCTCATCCGGCCAGTTCGGTTGCTGCAGGACAGTACGGTCATGCCAGGACGACTTGCTCCAGTTTGTTGTATCAGTCATAGTACTTTGTGTAATTGTAATAAGGTAAAGGTTATAAACTACTTCGCTTCAGGCAGGCTACAGGAGTTGGCCCTGCAACAGACCTCAAGATCAAAGGCATTAAGTACGCGAAGTGTCCGCTCGCGCACGGCCTCGTCAATGGGCGGCCTACAGCTGTACTCGGTAATCAACCTATCGGCCTGATCCCGGTTCGGGATGGCCTCCATGCCGGTGGCCAGCACCTTGCCGGTGGCGGTTTCAAGCAGCTCCGCATCACGGCCGTTGGTCACAACGGAAAGCGGTATGCAGGAGTTGCGATCCAGTACCCTGGCCGCAGCCAGGGCTGATTTTTCCCGGGTAACCAGCGAGCCCGGCCCGTAGCGCAGGACAAACAAACGTTTGCCGGCAACGGACACGGTCAGGTCAATAATGGAACGGACAAAGATCTTATTAAAGGTAGTCTCAATGGTGAGGCGGGGCTCCAGATCCTCCTTGGCAAACCCCTTTTCCTCAACCATCATTCGTTCCAGATCCTGCCGGGTCCGCTCATCATCAGTATCAGGTAGGTCTTCACCAGTCAGGTAATCCTGCAGCGTTCCGTAGATAAGATGATGCCCTGGAATTTTCCGTTCCATATCTCTCTCAGCAGACAGCCCGATCGGCGTTTCAGCAGAGTTGATCGTTCTTACAGCTCCAGCCAGGATTCAGAAAAAACAGTCTGCCCGGACAGTGCCTTGTAAGTTTTATAGTGCTCAATGGCTGTCCCTTCCAAGGTGGACGGGTCAGGATCGTTGCCATCCATCATACCGTGTACCATGTCGACTAAATCCTGACGCTCGCCCTTACAGATGGCCATCAGTTCGGCATCATAGCAATTGACAATAGCGGTGGAGATACCGTATTTCATGAGCATAATCAAATAGGTACGATCCAGGTACTTACGCAGATGCTCGGCAACACCGTTGGAGACATTGGACAGGCCGACTGTGGAACCCGATCCCGGGGCAATATCAGGGAGCATCTCCATGAACTCAAGACCGGCGGCAATCTGGTCGGCACCCAGAGTGATCGGAGTTCCAATGGGATCAAAGAGAATTTTCTCATTGGCAATCCCGGCCTCGTTCAAGGCCATCATCAGGTCAACAGACATGGCTGCACGTTCCGCTGAATCACGGGGCATGCCGTCGGGTCCCCAGAGCAGGGCAATAACATCACAACCGGCCTCGGCAGCCACGGGAATCAGGGCCTCCATGCGCTCAGGCTGAGCAGAGATGGAGTTCATGATGGCCTGGGCCTTATTCTTGACCACCTTGAAACCGGCAGCCATGGCATCGGTATTGGTTGAATCAAGACAGAGCGGGGTATCAACGGTATCCTGCACAGTCTCTACAACCCAGGGCATCAACTCGGTTCCGTCTTTCCGGGCAGGTCCGATATTAAGATCAAGATAGGCTGCGCCTGCTGCGCTCTCTTCTTTAGCCATTTCCTGAACCGGTCCCTGGATACGCTCTTTCATTGCAGAGCCGCTGCGGGTTCCCATGATGTTGATACTCTCGGCTATTGCCTTTACCGTCATCGCCATTTCCTGTCTCCTTTGGTAAATTATTTACATGTAATCTTTAGAAGTTCTGCGCGGGCAGCTCAACAGCGGCAGATCTGCATGCTGTCTCCGCCCTGTTTTCACCTGCGTAGAACTTGATAATTAATCGCATTTTAGCGCATTTGTCAATCATCAAATTCCTGACCGCTCCCACAATGTGCAGCCTGTGCCGCACCGCACTGCTCATTCTGCTGCCGCAGCTGCTTCTGCTTACCGGCTGCATGGATCTGCGCCCAGACCTTTCAGGCCAGACTGCACCGAATCTGAGCAGTCAATTTTCTCTGTTTAATCCAACAGGTACTGTTGACCAACCCTGATGGCAGAGCCTGGACAACAGTGAACTGAACCAGCTGATCACAGAGGGCCTGGCCGACAACCTCAGCCTGCAGGAGGCCTGGGCCCGCCTTGAACAGATCCGGGCACTGGCGAGCAAGGCCCGGGCAGACCGGCTGCCCGCGATACGCCTGGGAGGTTCGATTACTTACACTGCAACCGCCCTGGATAACTGGCTGCTCAAACTGGCAGCATACCGCCGCATAGTCCTGACCGCCATTCGTGAGGTTGAAGACGCGCCGGCCAGGGAACAGCAGTACCGTCGTGACTCACCGGCAAATATTGACAAACAGCTACGGGTGACCAAAATGGCCTACCGGGAGGCAACCAGCCGGTACCCCAATGGACTGAACGATTTTTTGCCCGTACTGAGAGAGCAGATCAACCTGATCACCTTTCAGCTTGACCGGATTACAACAGGTGCAGGTAACTGTCGGAAATTGATGAAAATCAGGGCTGGGTCAAAATCTACCTGACCTCACCGGATA
>CAZQKF010000349.1:0-3365 GCA_964593645.1 uncultured Desulfobulbus sp. | reverse complement strand
CTCCTGCAGGGTTTCTTTGAGCTGTTCCTTGAGCTGCTCCCGTTCCTCTTCCAGAACGGCCCGGGCCGACAGGATGATATTACGGCCCTTACTACCAAACTCTATAATCTTAAAGGCCATGGACTGTTCCAGGTATTCATCGGCATTTTCAATCCGACGCAGTCCCATCTGGGAATAGGGACAGAAACCGCGCTGGCCGGCAACCGTTACCTGAAAGCCGCCCTTGATTTCGCTTATAACCCGACCTTCCACCGGAATAGCTGCATGAAAGGCCTGCTCCAACTCCTCGACTCCGGCCTGGCCTGAACCGATTCGGGTGGTGAAGACCAGCTCCCCACCACGCATGGCCACTAGATACACTGTAACAGTATCCCCGACAACCACAGTCAGTTCGTCTTCATCATTGCGGAGTTCTGTTGCCAGCAGCACGCCTTCACTTTTTCCGCCCACATCCAGAAAAATATTTTCACCGCTGATGCCGGCAACAACAGCATTCACCTTGTCACCAGGCTGCAGTTTTTCCTGAGTAATAGATTTTTCCTGGAACAGATCTGCAAAAGTGTCTTCGCTCATAGTCTTGTCTACGTAAAGTTAGCCTGAGGTTATTGTATTTGGTTACTGTAGTTTCTAATCAAAATTCAGCAGTTCGCCCACAATGATTCTGCGGGTGGATTTATCCTTGGTGTCAAGCAGCATAAACCCGGGAAGGACTTCTGCTCCCAGCAGGTCTCCGGGGTTAATCAGCAGACAGCTGCCAATGGTTTCGGTCTTCTGCATATGATTGTGGCCGCAGCAGACAATATCATATTCACCGGACATGGCAAGGGCTCTGCCGGTGTGCGGGTAATGAATAAAACAGATTTTCAAACCATCTGCTTCAATTTCTCCCTGCAGCCCGTGGTGGCTGATGTTGGGAAATTCGGTTGCGCAACGGGTGGAGATCAGGTGCTGGTCGCCCGCATTATTACCATAAATAAGATGAACCGGCCCGTTAAATGCTCGCAGCCAGCGCAGCATGAATGGTGAAATCAGATCACCGCAGTGGATGAGAAGCTCAGCACCCTCCAGGTTTGCCCGTTGTACAGCACGGTGCATGTTGGGAATGTGGTCATGACTGTCTGAAAGGATGGCGATGAGCATGGGGGACGGTTCAGAGGTTTAAGGTTCAGGGTTCAAGGTTGTTGCATTGGTGCCGGCGGCATTTTTTGAAGATGTGTAAAAAAAATCAATAAACTCTAATTGCCAGGGCCAGGCAGGATTTTGTGTTACAGTAGACCAAATTTTTTTGTTCAAGGTCTGTCAGAAAGGCAGCAAGCTGATCCTTTGTAACCTGACTGAATAGGTCGAGCAACTCCTTTCTGGTTATAGGCTGTTCGCAGGCCAGATAGATCTTGCGGGACAGGCCGCGCAGCCGGTGGTGCAGGGTTTTAGTATTGGGACGTTCCTGGCGGATAATCAGGAAGGTGGAGCCGTCGCGGTAACTCAAAGGAGGCAGGTATGGATCCGGGCGGTTATTATGAAAGTTCTGCCAGCTGTCAATTTTTTTCCGGACTGGTTTCCATCTCGTCGTCTGTACTGTACGGTCGCCGCGATAGGATTTAATCAGCATGTCAAGTTTGTCCAGGATTGGTGCCGGATACAGCTGCCGGTTAGTTGGGTGCTGGGTAATGGCGGTGATGCCGAAATCTTCAGGTCTGCAGCAGACCGGGCTGCCGTGGCCTAAGAAAAACCCTGCGCCGTTTAGAGGACGAAAGGGCAATACTTTATCCAGAATCTCCAGGGTTTCCTGTACTTCCTGTTGTGTTGATCCGGGAAACTCCAGGATCAGGTTGCCGTCCAACATCATGCCGGCAGCCTGGGCAAATTTCATGGCCGCAACATTATCCATAACCGTGGTGCCTTTGCGCATCCGTTTCAGCAGAGAGTCAGATAATGATTCAATACCGATTTGGACGGTATTAAGGCCACCTCTGCGGTACGCTTCATAGGTGGCAGATTTTTTCAAGGTTCGTATTTCGCCGAAAAATCGAAGATCAACATCACTGTCGGCTGTTGCAGCAAAAAAGAGATCTGCCTCTTTCACGGGCAGGGCATTATCTGTAAAGGTAAAGTCCAGACACTGATACTGACGGATCATCTGACTGAGTTCATCAAGCATTCGGCTGCTTTTTTTATAGCGGTAGCCCTTCCACTGCAGGTTCAGATTGCAGAATGTGCATTTATTCCACCAGCAGCCCCGGGAAAACTCCAGGGGCAGAACCGGTATGAAATCAAGTCCTGCTGTCTTCATCTGCTGTATATACTCGCTGTAATCGGGCAGGGGCAGGCTGTTGAGATCTGCAATTTCCTGACCGCTGCAGGGCTGTTCCTGGACTTCAATACACTGTTGTCTGAACAAAATTGCCGGGTTGGTCAGTCTTTCATGATCACAGACATGCAACACCAGCTCTTTCAGTGCCTGTTCTCCTTCACCGCTGATGACATACTCAAGTTCCGGGAAAAGGGTGAGCAGGGAACGACCAAGCGCCGGAGTGCAGGTCGAGCCGCCAAAGACTATAGGAATATGAGAATGTTTTTTTTTGATGGCCCGGGCTGCATGCAGCGAGGCAGGCAGCTGGCTGAAGCAGACAGAGAATCCGATCAAATCTGTATTGTCTAAATACAGTTGTTCAAGCCAACCTTCCAGTTGTTGGTCCAACTGCCGCAGTACTGTCTGGTAGTCTGGAATATTGCTGCCTTTCATTGACTGCTTGAAAACTCGCCGGGCCTTTTCCTGTTGTTCAGGAAAGAGCAGGCCGCAATACAGTGCCTCTGCAGCCCATGGACTTTCGGCAATGCGCCTGTAGGAATCAAGGCCGATTGCTGCAGCCGTATCCAGGTAGGGATGAGCACAGGTAACCACAGCCTGCTCCAGTTCCCGGTCAAGATAGCCTTTTAAGGTGCCCAGTTGAATGGAAGGGCGGTTAAAGATTGCCCAGGGCATGGAGACTAACAGAACCTGCATGTCTACTGGCTGATAATTTCAGTGTCTGCCGGCAGGTCAAGCTTGAGAAGATCTGCAAGAGTGTCTGCTGAGTCGGCAGGCAGGGTGTTGAGCTTGATATTGCTGAAGCTCAACTCGGTGATGGAATCAAAATGATCGATCATGATAAGGCGTCTGATCATGAAATCTGCATCAAACCAGAGATTAAGCACCCTGATCTGGGCATGAGGTTGTATAGGCGTGAGTTGTACAGCCTGCAGGTCACTACCGGAGCTGACAATAAAGCGATCCCCTGCAGGAGCGACCGTGAAAGCATCAAGCAGGTTGCTCGTACCGGAGAAAAAGGCATAGGTGATATCAGACTGCATCTCGGCTGCCGAGG
>CAZQKF010000348.1:0-3368 GCA_964593645.1 uncultured Desulfobulbus sp. | reverse complement strand
AAGCATTGTAACAAGCGCTGGAGTGACGCGCATGGGCAGAGTGCAGGGCACCCGGGTGCCAATACGGATAACCTCAATGGAGGGTATTGCAGTAAGACGTTTGAGAATATCTTCAAGGCGATCATCTGTGAGCAGCAGCGGGTCCCCTCCTGAAATGAGTACTTCCCGAATTGCCGGAGTTGCCCGCAGATAGTCAAGACCAGCCGATATGGTCTTTTCTGTGATAACCATTTCAGCCTTGCCCACCTTACGTTTGCGAGTACAGAACCGGCAGTACATCGCGCATTCACTGCAGACCAGAAAAAGGGCCCTATCCGGGTATTTATGCACCAGGTTGGGAACCGGGCTTAAATCTTCCTCCCCCAGCGGATCAATCATACCCTGAGGATCATCAAGTTCCTGCCGATCCGGTACTGCCTGTTTAAACAGCGGTGCGCCTTCTTTTTTAATCAACTCAAGATAGTAGGGTGAGATACGCAAGGGGTAACGGGCCGCCGCCGCCGCTGCACCTTTCTCGTTGCAATCCAGTTCTTCGGCCAGGGCCCTGCTGGTGGTAATAGAATTTTTTATTTGGTTTTGCCAGCTTGTCATTGCCTATCCGGGCCATTAAATGCTACAAGGAAACAAAGACAGTCCTCAAATAAACTGCAGGACTGCAGGTGAAGTTATTTCTATACCCGTCATGGGCTGCTGCCGTCAACGGGAACAGTGCCAAGGAGACGAAAATGTCTGAAAACTCTGCTCAGTTCAAATACGATGAATACGGAAATACCCGTGAAATTTATGTGTATTCCAGTGGATCTGAACTTCATAACAATGCCTTTATAAATAAGGGGACCGCCTTTACCTGGGACGAACGGTTGCGGCTCGGCCTGATTGCCATGCTGCCGCCGTCTGTGCGTACCCTGGAGGAACAGGTGGCCAACAGCAGGCTTAAAGTCCAGAACAAGGAATCCGACATAGAACGTTTTATCTATATCCGTTCTCTGTTTGATCGCAACGTGGCCCTGGCCCACGCCCTGATCAAAAGTGATATTGCCCGCAATATGTCCATTATCTATACTCCGACCGTTGGGTTGGCCTGCCAGAATTATTCTTCCATGTTCCGTTCTGCCAATGGACTTCATTTTTATCCCGGCAATATTGACCATGCAGAAGATGTCCTGCGGCGTTTTCAGCAGCGCGATATCCGGGCAGCCGTCGTTACAGATAACCAGGGTATTTTAGGGATCGGCGATCAGGGCGCAGGCGGTATTGCCATCTGTGTGGGCAAGTTGATGCTCTATACGCAAGGGGCCGGTATTGCCCCCTGGCATTGTCTTCCTATTTCACTTGATGTCGGTACAAATAATGAGGAATTGTTGGCTGATGATGAGTATCTGGGCTGGCGACACCGACGGATAACCGGAGATCAGTATATTGATTTTATCCAGCGTTTTGCCCGGGCCTTTCGTAATGTTTTTCCCAATGCCCTGTGTCAATGGGAGGACTTTTCAAAGCAGAATGCCTTTGCCATTCGTGATGCCTATCTCCATGATATGATATCCTTTAATGATGATATCCAGGGCACGGGCGCAGTTGCCCTGGCAGGTATTATCACGGCCATGAAGATTAAACAGGAAAAACTTTCTGACCAGGTTTTTCTGATTCATGGTGCCGGAGCAGGAGGTGTGGGCATTGCGGAGCAGATCAAGACCGCACTCCGCGAGGAGGGCATGTCCAAAGAGGAAGCCTGCGCCAAGATCTTTGCCCTGGACTCCAGAGGACTTATTACCACCGATCGTGATTTGCTCCCCTATAAGCAGAAATTTGCCAAGGATCCGTCTTCTCTGGATTGGCTCCAGGATGACAACGATCTGCAGCTTGAGCAGGTTGTTAAAAAAGCCGGGGTGACCGTACTGATAGGCACCTCGGGCCAGTCGGGCTGTTTCAGCCGTGAGGTAGTCCAGGCAGTCCTTGCACATACTGATCGTCCGGTGATTATGCCGCTGTCCAACCCCACTGATCATGCTGAGGCCGTGCCTGCTGATCTGTACAGCTGGACAGGCGGCAAGGCCCTGGTGGGTACGGGTTCTCCTTTTCCTGATGTTTTGTATGAGGGGAGGTCTGTTCGTATCGGTCAGGCCAATAACGTGTTTGTATTTCCCGGTGTCGGGCTCGGCACACTGGCTTCCGGAGCCCGTGAGGTGCTGCCGGAGTTCTTTACCGCTGCTGCTAAAGCAGTTTCCTCCTGCGTGAGTAAAGATGCCATGCTGCATGGCACGCTGCTGCCGCCGGTCACTGAACTTTCCGCAGTCAGTCTCAAGGTGGCTCAGGCAGTGGGTGAAGCTGCTATTGTCCATAATGTCAGCAGGCCCTGCGCCTTTGCCGGCTTTCAGCATCAGAATGATCCTACCCGCTTAAAAGAACTGATTCGTAAAATGCGCTGGGAACCTGATTATCTCCCCTTGGTCGCAATGTAATTTTTTCAAGGCCTTACTTTGCACTGTTGTATGCACTGGTAAGGCCTTGATCTTTCTTTGACTCCATTCCTGATGGTTTCTGGAAAATCGTTTCTGCGTGTTGGTGCAGCTGTTCTATTCTGCACGTGTTTCCTTATCACTGCCCTGTGGTCTTCAGCCCGGTTGGTCAGACAGCAGGGCATGATCGATCTTGCCGGTGAAGGGACGTACCGTCTGGAACTCTATGTTGCTTACCTGCAAGGGGTGCTGGAAAAATATGAGGGCTTGCCGGAACTGCTGGCCACCAACAAGCGGCTGGTTAATTTTTTCCTCAACCCCGGCAGTCGGGAACGGGTTGAAGCGCTTAACCAGTATCTGGCAACAATCAACAATATATCAGATGCCGCTGACACCTATTTAATGGATGATGAGGGGGTAACCATTGCCGCCTCCAACTGGCAGGCGGAGCATCCTTTTGTCGGGCGAAATTTCAGTTACCGACCCTATTTCAAACAGGCCATGCAGGGACACCTGGGCCGTTTTTTTGCGCTGGGTTCCACCTCCAGCCGGCGTGGCTATTATTTTGCCTATCCGGTGCGCCATAACAATAAAATTCTCGGCGCGGTAGTCATTAAGATCAATATCGACTCGGTGGAACATAACTGGGGCCACCGCAATGATAATTTCCTGGTCACAGATCCAGACGGGGTTATTTTTATAACCACCAATCCTGACTGGCGCTATCATGTTCTTGCTCCGCTGCAGCCTGAGGTACGTAACCGGATTCAAGATTCAAAAAGATACCCGGACGGTTCTCTGCAACCTTTGAAAATTCGTGCTGTTGACAAAACTAAATCAGGCGATGTTCTGAGCCTGGCGGTAGATACATTCGGGACGACAAAAAAATATCTGCAACAGAGTATTGAT
>CAZQKF010000347.1:0-3368 GCA_964593645.1 uncultured Desulfobulbus sp. | reverse complement strand
ATCTGGAAAAGCAGCTGGAAAACCTGACCGAGATTACAGCCATCAGTGGTCGTATCTGTTTTCTCAAGGGCTATGATCCTGCTCTTGCCAATCAGATTTATGCAGCCGGTGATTTTTTTGTTATCCCTTCCCTGTACGAACCCTGCGGCCTGACTGATTATATTGCCCAGCTCATGGGTAATCTGCCCATCGTTCACCATGTCGGCGGACTGGTCAAGGTGTTGGACGGTAAAACAGGTTTTGCCTACCAGGAACACGCCCCGGAAGCACTGGCCGGGGCCATGCAGCGAGCATTAACGGTGTACGGCAGTGAGCCCGCCGTACTGAAGAAAATGCAGCAGGCAGCGGTTGTCCGTATCCGCGATCAGCATAGCTGGCAGAAGGTGATGGAAGAGTATTTCAAGTTGTACCGGAGCGCCCTGGTAATGACGGAGCGCATGTAAACCATGTACGCAGAGGTTTTTGACAGGCAGCCCGGGGGCCGGGCCACCTGGTTTGAACAGCGCCGTGATTATTTTATGCGCCGGGTCTTTACGGATTTTTTTTCCCTGGCCCTGTCGTTTCAGGAGTTGTACCAGGTCTATCTTTCCTGCCGAAAACCCGAGGCCGACGGCTGCCTGGACCTGCTGGGTCGCCGGAACGAAGAACTGCGCACCAGGATCTGGGACGGGCTGACAGTCATGGTCGGCTCCGAGATGACAAAGGGGCCGCTCTGGCAGTTGAAAGATCTCTGCCACCGCCTCTGGCCTGAAGTAGAGCATGCCCATAATATTGAGGGCTCACTGATTGACTGGCTGGCCGGATCGATTTTCCATGAGGCCATGAAGCTGAAGGAAAATATTTATATCTTAAACAGCTACGGTCCGGCAGCGTTTCGGATTAGTGATCCGGGTGAGGGTAACGATCCAGATGGTCGTTATCCGGAGACAACCTCACCCCGGTTGATTCGAATTATGGACGTCAATGGTTTGATCAGGCGTATTGTTGTTGATGTTATCAGCCAGATGGATCAGCTCGCCTTTCTTTTTGGCCAGGCCGCTTATATGCTGCGAATCATGCTGCCCGACCTGGCAGGTAATATGCTTGTGGTGCGATTTCTGGCGGAGCAGGAAGACGCTGTGCAGGAGATCTGGGGAGAGTGTGCAGAGGATATTTTTGTAGATATGTTTTATGGTGCTGCAGAACAGGGCTTCTGTTCTGCAGGCCGGAGTTATTTAAACGGACAATGGTATGAACAGGCTTATGCCATGTATCGACGGGCCGTAGATATTGACGGTAGCTGTGATGAAGCTTTTGCCAAGGTGCATCAACTGCAGGCAATGCTTCGTTAGAATGAGGAACTGTCGGGAAAATAATATGCAATATTGTTTTTGAGTTTACAGTTTTAGATTACCGGTTTACGATTATACCTGCCTCCGGGCAGCTGGAGAGTGTTCAGTACCTGAACTGCAAAAATCCTGCAAAGGAGTAGAACTATGAGCATAAAAATAGGCATTAACGGATTTGGCCGAATCGGCAGGAATATTTTTCGGGCAATCAGCATGGATGAAACCTTTGCCGATATTGAAGTGGTGGGGATTAATGATCTGACCGATGTCAAGACTATGGCCCATCTGCTGAAATACGACTCGGTCATGGGCGTGTACGATGCGGCGGTCAGTGTCAACGACCAGGGAATAACCGTGAATGATCGCGAGATTCAGGTCTTTGCCCATCGCAGTCCTACAGACATCCCCTGGGGCGACCTGGGGGTTGAGTATGTCCTGGAGTGTACCGGCCTGTTCCGGGATATGGATTCCGCCAAGGCCCATATCGATGCCGGGGCGACCAAGGTCGTTATCTCTGCTCCAGCCAAAGGCAAGGTCAAGACTATTGTTATGGGGGTGAATGAAGAAGAATATGATCCCACCCAGCACCACGTGGTCTCCAATGCCTCCTGTACTACCAACTGTCTGGCCCCGGTGGCCCAGGTGATTCTGGATAATTTTGGTATTAAACGGGGGTTGATGACCACGGTTCACGCCTATACCGGTGATCAGCGGCTGCTTGATTTTCCCCATTCCGATCTGCGCCGGGCCCGGGCTGCAGCCATGTCTATGATTCCCACCAATACCGGTGCTGCTGCGGCTGTTGCCCTGGTTATCCCGGAGTTGAAAAACAAATTTGACGGCCTGGCAGTGCGGGTTCCTACTCCAGATGTTTCACTGGTCGACGTGGTGATGGAGGTGGAACGGGAAACCTCGGTGAATGAGGTCAACAAGGCGTTGCAGGAGGCGGACGGCCGGTTTCTCCGTTACTGCGACGAACCGTTGGTCTCCATTGATTTTCAGGGTGATCCCCACTCCTCCATCGTGGATGGGCTTTGCACCAGGGTACTTGGGACATCAGTTAAAATCATGAGCTGGTATGATAACGAGTGGGGTTATTCCAATCGGATGCTTGATCTTGTTCTGCATATGGAGGCAAATAAACCACTGTAACATACTTGAATAATATTATATTTAGTCATTTTTCATATAAGGAGAATCCGATGAACAAAACAATTCTGGCGGTGACTGTCGCCCTGGCCATGTCTGCATGTCCTGCCCTGGCAGGGCATACCCATTGGGGGTATACCGGTGAAGATGGACCGTCTCACTGGGGCGAGCTTGATACCGATTATGAGATCTGTGCCAAGGGGCTGAATCAGTCTCCGATTAATTTGACCAATTTTATCGAGGCGGATCTTGAGCCCATAGTTTTTGATTATACAGGCCTGGTCAAGGAAGTTGTTAATAACGGCCATTCCATTCAGGCCAACTATGCAGCAGGATCTACTATCAAACTTGACGGCAAGATCTTTGAATTGAAACAGTTTCATTTTCATTCACCCAGTGAAAACCAGATCAACGGCAAGACATTTCCCATGGAGGCGCATTTCGTCCACATGGACAGCAAGGGACATATTGCCGTCATCGGCGTGGAATTTGTTATTGGTGAAGAGAATGCAGGCATGAAAAAATTGTGGAACCAAATGCCCGAAGAAGAGGGCGCCAAAGCCGGTCTTGCCTCCCAGGTCAGGGCAAAAGAGCTGCTGCCCGAAAACAGGGATTACTATCGCTACAACGGCTCACTGACCACGCCGCCTTGTACTGAGGGTGTGTATTGGTTGATGATGAAAGACCCTGTCACAATTTCCAAGGAGCAGGTCAAACGGTTCACCGAGGTTATGGGCCATCCGGATAATCGGCCGATCCAGCCCACGGATGCCCGCCCGGTACTGCAGTAGGGTTAGTCTACTCCGCTGATATCGCGCAGGATCAGGTACAGGGACGGCACCAGCACCAGGGTGATAATCGTGGCAAAGAGGATGCCAAATCCTAAGGAAA
>CAZQKF010000346.1:0-3368 GCA_964593645.1 uncultured Desulfobulbus sp. | reverse complement strand
TTTAGAAGGCTTGATCCCGACGATGTTGCTCAGCGGGTGGCGGATGTCTTCATGTCGATTCGCACCGAGATGAAGAAGGTCATGGCCCCGCTCGGCCGCTCACAGAGTCTGCCCATCGGTATGTCTGATGCCCTGGGTATTGATGATGCCGATGCTGCAGAGCGCTTGAATATTAAATATATCTGTTAAATTCCACATAGACGAATAATGAGTGATACGAAAGTGGTAACGGTCAGCGGCAAGGATGAAAACGGCCAGCGTCTGACCTCCAAGATATTTGAAGAAGAGGTACGCGGTGCTGCCGCGGCTGCTGATGAGCTGATTATTAAGTCCTTTGGTCAGCATAACATCGGTCTGCGGCTGGGTACTGAGGATCATCCGCTTACCCTGCGGGTCAGCGGACCTGTGGGCCAGCGGTTGGGCTGTATGGGCATGCACGGTTCGACGATCATCTGTGAAGGCTCAGCCTCTGATGATGTGGGATATCTTAATATCGGTGCTGATATTACGGTTAAGGGCGATGCCACCAATGGTGTCTGCAATGCCATGGCCGGTGGCCGGGTGATGATCGGCGGCTCCATCGGAGCACGCGGTCTGACCATGACCAAGTGGAATCCCGAGTACGAAAAACCGGAGATGTGGGTGCTGGGCTCGGTGGGGGACACCTTTGCCGAGTTCAACTGCGGCGGTCTCGGCGTTATCTGCGGCCATGAGGCCAAAAAACCTGAGAATGTGCTGGGCTATCGGCCCTGCGTCGGTATGGTCGGCGGTCAGGTTTTCTATCGCGGTGCAACCGATGACAGCTACTCCCGCACCAATGCCAAACTAACCAAGCCCAATGATGAAGAGTGGCAATGGCTCATGGACCGGATGCCCGGGTATCTTGAGGCCATTGGTCGTCCTGAACTGCTCGATACTCTATCGGTGCGCGATGAGTGGAAGCTACTCACTGCTATTACCCCGCAGGAGCGGGCTCTGATGTTTTCCGGCCCTATGCCCATGGCCGAGTTTGCCAAGCGGGTCTGGAGCCAGGGGTTCGGCGGCGGTGATCCGCTGCGCGATCTGGCCCCGGGGCTTGACCGTTCCGTGATTGGTGTGGTGGAGTCGGGTGCCATGCGGCGGCGTAAGCCCTTCTGGGCTAACCGTGATTCTGCTGCGCCCTGTACCTATTACTGCCCCATGCACATTCCCACCATTGACAGGCTGCGGCTGATCCGCGAGGGGAAAACCGATGAGGCCTATGAGATGCTGCTGCGCTACACACCGTTTCCGGCTTCTGTCTGCGGTACCATCTGTCCCAATCTCTGTATTCAGAACTGTTCGCGGCAAAAGATTGATTATTCCATTGATGCATCAGTGCTCGGTCAGGCTGTACGCACGGTTGATCCGCCCAAGGCAGAGCCATCCACCGGTCATAAGGTTGCCATTATCGGCGGCGGGCCTGCCGGTATGGGTGCGGCCTGGCATCTGGCCATGGCCGGTATTGAGGCCCATATCTTTGAAAAGGACAATCAACTGGGCGGCAAGCTTGCCCAGACTATTCCCTGGGAGCGTCTGTCCAAGGCGGTCTGGGAAATGGAGATCGAGCGTTTTCTCAAGGAAGATAATATTGTCGTCAACCTCGGCGTCAACCTGACCCGTGAAAAGGTTGAGGCCATGAAGGACGAATACGATTACGTGGTAATCGCCGTTGGTACTCATCAGCCCAAGATCATTCCATTTCCTGGTCATGATCTGGTTGTGCCTGCTCTTGATTATCTGAAGTCAGCCAAGAGCGATAGCCCCATGAAAACCGGTAAGCAGGTCGTTATTATCGGTGCCGGTAACGTAGGCTGTGACGTGGCTGCAGAGTGCTACCGTCTGGGGGCCGAAGAGGTAACCCTGGTAGATATCCAGAAGCCGCTGGCCTTTGGTAAGGAGCGTGACGCGGCCGAGGCCCTGGGGGCAACATTTAAGTGGCCGATCATGACCAAAGAGGTCACCAAAGAGGGACTGCTCACGGATAAAGATGAGCTGATCCCGGCCCAGACCGTGATTATCTCCATTGGCGATGTGCCCAGCCTGCCGTTTCTGCCGGAATCGGTCGAGGTGGTCAAGGTTGCAGGCGGGTCCTGGATCAAGACCGATGATGCCGGCAGGACCAGTGACGAGAAGATCCTGGCTGTGGGAGATGTTGAACGACCCGGTCTTGCCACCAATGCCCTGGGCGCTGCCAAGCGAACCGCGGAATTTCTCATTGCCACCATCAAGAATACCGAGTGGCAGCCCTTTCATAAGAAGTTAATCAAGTATGAATCCCTGACCATTGCCCATTACGATCCGGCAGAGGAAAAGGGCGACACGGAAAACCACCAGGCTGCCCGCTGCCTGAGCTGCGGTGCCTGCCGTGACTGCCATCTCTGCGAGACGATCTGTCCCACCCATGCCATTTCCCGACGTGAGTTGGTGGCCGATGATACGCACAAGGTGAATTATGAATATGTGTCAGATGACACCAAGTGCATTGCCTGCGGTTTTTGCGCCGATACCTGCCCCTGCGGTATCTGGACGATGAGGCCGTTTTAGAAGAGCAGGTAAAAGCTGTCAGATTTTAGGTAAGGAAAAAAGAGTGTATCGCTGTTAAGCGGTTATCGGTAGATGTAAGGCTCAGTTGTCTGTTTCCACAGATGCCTGGGCCTTTTTTTGTTCCAGGTCAAGCAGGAACTGCTTGGTGGACAGTCCTCCGGCAAAGCCTGTGAGTTTGCCGGAAGCGCCCATGACCCTGTGGCAGGGAATGACAATGGGCAGGAAATTTTTGTTAGCTGCCCCGCCCACTGCCCTGGCCTTGTTCGCATTGCCCAGCAGGGCGGCGAGTTCACCATAGGTTTTTGTCCCCCCATACGGGATCTGCTGCATCAGATCCCAAACCGATTGCTGAAAGTCTGTTCCCCGGGGTGAGAGGGGCAGATCAAAGTCTTTTCTGGAGCCGTTGAAGTATTCCCTGAGCTGTTGCTTTACCTGGTTAAGCAGGGGATGTCCCGGTGGGGCCTCCTCTGCATCGGGTAGAGGAGTTGGACTGGTTGGAAACGTGATCGTATAGAGAGCCTGGTCGTCGGCAAAGAGCTGCAGGGTTCCGATTGGTGTTTTCAGGGTAGAACAGTACATGGCGATCCTCAGATGATGTGGAGGAGTATGGTCTCCAGTCGCGTTTGCTCAGTCAGTATCCTGCCGGCCAGTTGTTCAAGCGTGCTCATCGCGGCATCTGTTGCCTGGGTATGAATATGGCTGCAGTTATAGTTGAGGCAGAACATGGGCTTAATGGGCAGAATACAGCCCTGTGCTCCCAGGAAACAGCAGTCGTCTGATTGTGGGTGCTGTCTGCTGGCATG
>CAZQKF010000345.1:0-3369 GCA_964593645.1 uncultured Desulfobulbus sp. | reverse complement strand
CGCATTGACAGCGGCGGCGGCAGTGCCTTTGCCTCAGAACAGATCCGCCAGGAGCTGCTGCTGGTGCAGGAGGCAGGTAAACCCGTTGTTGTCTCCATGGGTTCCCTGGCAGCGTCCGGCGCCTATTGGATTTCTGCTGATGCCGACAAGATCTTTGCCTCGCCCACCACATTAACCGGTTCCATTGGTATTTTCGGGGCCATGCCTACCTTTGAAAAGAGTCTTGCCCGGGCAGGCGTGTTCAGCGACGGAACCGGCACCACTACTCTGGCCGGGGCTGGTGACCCGACACGCGCCTTACCGGAAAACTTCAGCAGGGCTGTCCAGGCAGGTGTTGAACGGGGCTACAAACGATTTCTTCATATTGTTGCCCAGGGACGCGACCTGGAACTTGACGATGTAGAGGAACTGGCTGAAGGACGGGTCTGGGATGGGACGGCAGCCCTGAACCTTGGTCTTGTTGATGCACTCGGCACCCTTGAAGATGCTGTAACAGCTGCGACTGTCATGGCGGATCTGCCAGAAGACCGTGCCGCGTATATCCAGTCTGTTGAATCACCTGCTGAGATGCTCTTCAAAAGCCTGGGCATGGCTGAAAGCTCTCTGGCTGCCCATTCATCTCCTGTCCTTGCCCTGGCTGATGCGTATCTGCAGCAGTTTGGCAGGAAGTATGATTTTTTAACCAATGGTGATCCGCAGAACCTGTACTCACACTGCCTGCTGCCCCGGTCTGCACTCACTTTTTAACTGGACTCAACAACAAAAGAAGAATACATTTATTGCCCAATCCAACCACTTTGAACCATATATTCAGGAGTTTTTATGCGTTACCCGTTTCTGCTCGCCGCCCTTGCAACAGCCCTGCTGCTAATAGCCGCTCAGGCCATGGCTGCGGCCCCCATGATCATTTCCGGCAATAATGATGGGCCACCCATTTCCTGGGACAAACGGGGTAACCTGCTTGGTGTCGGCCCGGAACTGGCCAAAAAAATTCTGACGGATCTCAATGTACCGTTTACCGTAGTTAATGCTGGAAACTGGCAACAGGTACAGAACAAAGCGAGAAAAGGATCAGTGGACATGATTGTTGCAGCCTATGATAATGCTGAGCGGCGTACTTACATGGACTACTCCATTCCCTATCTTGACAGCCCGGTGGTTATTGTGGTGAAAAAAGGTGATCAATTTCCCTTTTCCTCCTGGAAATCCCTTGTGGGTAAAAAAGGTGTGGCCCACAGCGGAGAAAGCTTTGGCGAAAAATTTGACGCCTTTATTAAATCCGACCTTGAGGTCAGCTTCCTTCCCTATGAACGTGCTTTCCAGATGCTTGCCGAAGACACGGCCGACTACCTGGTCATTGATCTGTATCCGGCCATTATTTATTCCAAACTCTTGAATGCTGAGGATAAAATCGAATTCCTAGAAAAGCCGGTCTCTGTCCAGCACTATCACATCACCATTTCCAAAAAATCGCCGTACGTGAAGCTTTTGCCTGAGATAAATAAAAAAATAGCCGCGCTGAAAAAACAAAAATACATCAAAAAACTGGCCATTGACCAGTACAAACAATGGAACAAAACCTTTAAGGAACGGCAGCGCTTTTATGCCAAACAAAAGATCAGGGCCGGCCAGGCACAGACTGAATATAATGCTGGGGCCCGGGATCGCGGTTTGGAACAGCTGGGCCGTTTTATTGAACGGGACATGCCCTATATGGATGGTTCCAACTTTAATTAACGAGCATTTTTTTGTGATGGTTTCGTAAAACTTTTCCTTGGACATTTTGCGTCATCCCCGCGCAGGCGGGGATCCAGTAACGCCTGCAGCCAGCTGACTCCCCATGGACGCACAGATCACCCTTCCCCTCCTCTGGCATCAATTAGGATGGCCCCTGCTTCGCCTGCTGATCTTTATCTCCATCGGTCTGCTGGTTGCAAACTTTATCGAGGCCTTAAACTGGACTCGAAAGATGGCCGTGGTAGCCAGACCACTGACCAGGTTCGGTCATCTTTCCCCCATTACCGGAGCAGCCTTTTCCATGGCTTTTTTTTCCGGAGTTGCGGCCAACACCATGCTGGCAGAGGCCTATGAAAAGGAGGAAATCAGCAAAAAAGAACTGATTCTGGCCAACCTGTTCAATAGCCTGCCGACCTATTTCCTCCACCTGCCCACCACATTTTTCATTACAGCTCCGCTGATCAAGGGGGCTGCCGTCATTTACATAGGATTAACCTTTGGTGCTGCTATCCTGCGCACCCTGGCCATTACCCTGCTGAGTCATTTTCTGCTGGAAAAAGGGCAGGACCAACCAAATCAGGAGAACAAACAATCAAGACCAAATTCTGTGCAGGACGCATGGAAACGAACAGTCAAACGCTTTAAACGAAGAATCAAAAAAATAGCAAAATTCACCGTTCCTATCTACATTCTGTTCTTTTTCCTGACCCGGGCGGGCCTGTTCACCCTGCTGGAAGAATTCATGGCAAACCACATCGCCTTCCTCTCCTGGCTCTCACCCAAGGCCTTATCCATAATCGCCCTGCAGGTAGCCGCCGAATTTACAGCAGGCCTTGCCGCAGCAGGCGCTCTGCTCCAAGACGGCAGCATGGACTACAACCAGGTGGTACTCGCTCTCCTGGTCGGCAATGTCCTCTCCTCCCCGATCCGCGCAGCCCGCCACCAGTTCCCCTATTATGCCGGAATATTCAAACCCCGCCTGGCCCTGCAGCTGATCATCTTCAGCCAGAGCTTCCGCACCATCTCCATAGCCCTGGTTGCCCTGCTCTATTACCTGTCAACAAGCTAAGTCTCACAAACCTGACCAAAATCACTGCAACCCTGCTGATGAAAGTCAAAAGAAGACCTGACCCGGTGAACAATCTTTTTTTCTTCAACCTCAACAACAACCAGCTCACAGGTACCATACCCGATGAATTTGGTAAACTTACCAGCTTAGCATCGTTACTCCTTGCTGACAATCGACTCTGCGGCGAGATTCCAGCCAGTCTCCTGAACTTGACCAATATGAGAGATGATGGGGAAAAGGTCTGGGGCGGCATTGATATTAAGAACAACTTTCTCACCACCGAAAATACGGCCCTTGCTGCCTTCCTCGTTCAAAATGGCAGTGACTGGGAAAGCTCACAAGGTGAGATATGTCCTTCCTCCTTTTCATGGAACCTATTTTTCCCTGCCATAATTGGAGATCGGCAAAGGTTAAAAAAATCGTGCAGCCTACATGCAACTCGTCTCCTGGTTCAACAAGCCAGGTCAGACCAGAAAACATGAATTTGCTTTTATGCAGAGTTTTAACCATGCGGTTGTAATACGTTCGACGATTAGTCAATCATTGTCCTAATGCGGCAAATC
>CAZQKF010000344.1:0-3378 GCA_964593645.1 uncultured Desulfobulbus sp. | reverse complement strand
CAAAGGGTCGGGGATGAGCAAAGGCTGCCCGATCATTGTGCTTTACTATCAAGATAACGAGGAAGTGATATGGGGAAGACTGTAGCAGAGAAAATACTGGCTGCGCACCTGGTTGAGGGTGAGCTGGAAAAAGGGGAAGAAATTGCCCTGCGTATAGATCAGACCCTGACCCAGGATGCCACCGGTACCATGGCGTATCTTGAGTTTGAGGCTATTGGCATACCCCGGGTAAAGACCGAGCTGTCGGTGAGTTATGTGGATCATAACCTGGTGCAGTCGGATTTCAAAAATGCCGATGATCCTGTATTTCTGCAGGGGGTGGCCAGGAAATTCGGTCTTCATTTTTCTCCGCCGGGCAACGGTATCTGCCACCAGGTACATCTGGAGCGTTTTGGTGTCCCCGGCAAGACCCTGCTTGGTTCCGACTCCCATACTCCCACCGGCGGCGGTCTTGGCATGCTGGCCATGGGCGCGGGTGGTCTTGATGTGGCCATGGCCATGGCCGGTAAACCCTTTTACCTGGTTATGCCCAAAATTTACGGGATTAAAATGACCGGTAAACTGCAGCCCTGGGTTGCAGCTCGCGATGTACTGCTTGAGGTTTTGCGACAGCTCACGGTCAAGGGCGGCGTTGGCTATATTATGGAGTATTTCGGGCCGGGTGTAGCTGAGTTGAGCCTGACGGACCGGGCAACTATCACCAACTTCGGTGCGGAGCTGGGTGCCACTACCTCAGTGTTTCCATCTGATGAAAATACCAGAAAGTACATGGCTGCCCAGGGACGTGAAGAACAGTGGCAGGAGTTGATTGCCGATGCTGATGCCGAATATGATAAGGTGCTGGAAATTGATATGTCGACCCTGGAGCCGATGATTGCCTGTCCGTCTTCGCCGGACAACGTGGTCAAGGTGAGTGAAGTGGCAGGCAAGCCCGTGGCCCAGGTGTTGGTCGGTTCCTGCACCAACTCCTCTCTGCGCGATTTAACAGCAGTATCCAAAATCATGGAAGGACGTGAGGTATCGCGGGAGGTCAGCTTTGAAATCAATCCGGGCAGCCGTCAGGCCCTGGAAAATCTTACGGCCGAAGGGGGTGTTTTGCCGCTTCTGCAGGCGGGGGCCCGTATTCATCAATCCGGCTGTCTGGGCTGTATCGGCATGGGCCAGGCTCCGCCAACTTCCATGATTTCGCTGCGCACGTTTTCCCGTAACTTCCCCGGCCGTTCCGGGAACCAGGGAGATAAGGTCTATCTGTGCAGTCCTGAAGTGGCTGCGGCATCCGCCATCAGGGGCGTGATCACCGATCCCCGGGAATTGGGCGAGTACCCTGATTTTACCCTGCCCGACACTTACCTGCCTGGTGATGAACGTATTGAGGCGCCCCTGCCGGAAGATACCGAGGTTGAGATCGTCCGCGGCCCCAACATAGCCCCCTTTCCCGAGTTTGAGCCGATGCCGGAAACCTGGCGCGGTAAGGTGATGCTGAAACTGGCTGATAACATCACCACCGACCATATCATGCCTGCCGGGGCAAAGATCCTGCCCCTGCGCAGTAATATCCCGGCCATCAGCGAGTATGTGTTTTCCCAGGTCACTGAGTGTTTTGCCTGTGACATGAAAGAGGCTATGTCGGCCGGTCATTTCGGGGCGGTAGTGGGCGGAGACAACTACGGACAGGGGTCAAGCCGTGAACATGCCGCCCTGGCACCTCGCTATCTTGGTGTGCAGGTGAAACTGGTAAAGAGCTTTGCCCGGATTCACAAGGCCAACCTGATCAACTTCGGTATTGTGCCGCTGACCTTTGTTGATCCTGCTGACTACGATAGGATTAAGCAGGGGGACGATCTGGTCATTTCCGGTATTCGTGAAGCCCTGGCCAGTGGTACGGAAACCGTGAATGTTGAGGTAAACGGTGCTCCGTTTGAGGCCCGTTTTGATCTCTCAGAGCGGCACCGGCAGATACTTATTGCCGGTGGCCTGCTGAACTGGGCCAAGGGTGAGTAAAAATTACCCGGCAGGGTGTAAAAATGATATTTTTTATCAAAAGTTGAATTAACAACTCTAACCTGCTGAGTCTCTACTCTTTTTGTACAGAAAAGCATTTAGTTTGTGCTGGATTGGTAAAGAAAGTTGAACTTTTACCGTAGAACAGATGAATGTTTTAACTGCTGAAACTCTCTCGTAACCAGCTGTTTATTCATGGTATTAATGAAATTTTAACAGGCGGTGATGTTCTGGCACGTGTTGTGCTATAATTAGAGTATTCTTCATCTCTTCTCTCCTTAATCCGGTTCATCCTCTGTTGGTTGAACCGGATTTTTTTATGCCATGCGTCTTAATTCTACAGTTGTTGCCCTGACTCCCTGTCCTGAGTATACCGAACAGCTTCTTGCAGATGCTGTAGAGCGGGTCATGGGGGCAGTTGAACAGGTTCCGAATCTTCACTGCAGCACCGTCCTGTTAAAACCCAATCTGATTACCGCCAGGTATGGTCCTCTGCCCTGCACGGAACCTGCTTTTATTGCAGCTGTTGCCCGCTGGTTTACAGACCAGGGAGCACGTGTGGCCATTGGTGACTCTCCAGCATTTGGTACGGCAGCATCGGCCCTCGGGATGCTGGGGGTAACCGCAGAACTTGCCGCCCTTGGTGTACGAGTAACAAATTTTTCCCAGGCCCGAAAGGTGTCGCTGGCAGGGACGGCAACGGCCGTAATAGCCAATGAGGTACTGGATTGTGATCTATTGGTTAACCTGCCTCGGGTCAAGGCGCATGCCCAGACTCGGGTCACACTGGCAGTAAAAAATTATTTTGGCTCCCTGGTTGGTCTGCACAAGCCGTGGTGGCACATGGCCTATGGCGGGAAATGTGGAACGTTCAGTGATCGTTTGGTTCAGATTCTTGATGTGCTGGCGGATTCTATAACCCTGGTAGACGGCATTACAGCCATGCATGGTACCGGCCCCATTCGGGGCGAGGCATATCCCCTGCGCCTGGTAGGGGCCTCAGCAAATCCTGTGGCTGTGGATTGTTCCCTGCTTCAGGTGTTGGGTGTTGATGCTGCTGAGAGTCCATTGATGCAGGCCTGTACAGCGGCAGGCCATGTCGGGACGACTGCTGAACAGCTCTCCTTTCCACTGTCGGCTCCGTGGGAAGTCCAGGTTACGGACTTTCAGATTCCGGATACCCTGAATCCGATTCGATTTAATCCTTTTGTTTTTGTCAGGTCATCGCTCAAAAGGTTTCTTTTGAGCAGAGAGACTGCCCGTTAAGCAGTGCTTGCAAAGAGCAGTTCTGCAAGGTACATTTGTCGAAATATTCAGGTACTGTTATATGAAAATGCCATGCAGCTCAGACATTACCATGTCGGAGTGATACATTTT
>CAZQKF010000343.1:0-3379 GCA_964593645.1 uncultured Desulfobulbus sp. | reverse complement strand
GTGTCAACAAGGATTTAACCGTATCTGTTCTTTTTTACAGTTCTGAATTTTACTGATACTTATGTGAACTTCTTCAGGAAAAGGAGTTAACCGACCTTGCCGGTTGACGCAGGCATGATTGGTAAAGCCTTTGACCAGCAGCTGTTCCCGATCATCGTGGTCGCAGGTTATCCGGTAATGAAACCTGCAGGAAATCTTTTTAATTTCAGCCAGCGAGGTGGCAATGGTGATCAGGTCGTCGTAGCGGGCCGGGGCCTTGTAGCGCAGATAGCTTTCAGTGACCGGCAGGATGACGCCGTATTTTTCAATTTCACTATTTGGTATGGCCAGGCTACGCATCATCTCCGTGCGGCCGATTTCAAAAAAACGAAGATAGTTGGCATTGTAGACCACGCTGCCGGCATCGGTATCCGCATACAGGATGCGATATTGAACCTTAAAAACAGGCTCGGTCATTTTGACCTGTAGATCAGCCATTTTTCTGTTTGTCCAGATTGACAAAACGGGCAAAAAACTCGGCACCGCCTGCCAGGTTCAGACCACTTTTCTCAACATTGGCCTTTATATTTTCTTCCGTATAAGGTACGCCGCCCGGCTCTGCAACGCCACGCGAATCATAGATAAACATGGGTACGGGCCAGTCTTCGTGAGTGCGCCGGGCAAGCGGAGTATAATGATCCATTGTGACCACCAACCGGTAGTCGTCTCCGCGAAGATCCATTTCTGCGGCAATCGGGGCCACGACCTTTGCATCAAAATCTTCAATAGCCTGCATCTTATCCTTAAGCGATCCCTGGTGCCCGGCCTCATCCGGGGCCTCGATATGCACCACGACCAGATCTTTATTAAGCAGGGCCTGCAAGGCCGCATCAACCTTGCCCTGGTAGTTGGTATCCAGGTAACCGGTGGCACCTTCAACCTCTACCACCTCCAGCCCGCTGCAGACGCCAAGCCCTTTGAGCAGATCAACTGCTGAGATCAGACTGCCGCTGACTCCATACCGTTCCGACAACGGTTCCATGGCCGGTTTTGCGCCCTCGCCCCAGATCCAGATGGAGTTGGCTGGGCGCTTGCCCTCGGCAACTCTTTTGCGGTTCACCGGATGCTCAGCAAGCACTTGCGCTGAGGTCTGCATCAGCTCGGCAAAATAGTCAATTTCCAGATACTCTTTATAAAACCCGGTTACATCCTGATCCATATAATCGTGGGGCGGAACCGTATGCAGGCTTACAGGCACTGCACCTTTATGAACGAGCAGATGCCGGTAACTGATACCGGGATACAGTGTCAGCTTATCGGTTCCGCAGGCCTCCTGCACCGCAGCAATTAACTCGGCCGCTTCGCCGCTGCTGATATGCCCGGCACTGTAATCAATCATTTCAACCCGGTTACCGTCATAGCAAACATTAACCAGGTTACAGCGAAAGGCGATTTCCCCTTCCTCAATTGTAACGCCCATACTGGCGGCCTCAAGAGGAGCCCGGCCGGTATAGTATTTTTCCGGTTCATAGCCCAGCAGGGAGAGATTAGCCACATCACTGCCTGGCGGATACCCTTGCGGCACCGTCCGAACCAACAGGGGCTCACCAGCGGCGCATAAGCGATCAATCACCGGCTTATCGGCTGCTTCAAGCGGAGTTTTATTACCGAGTTCCGGAACAGGGGTGTCTCCCATACCGTCGCCGATAAGCAAAATATATTTCATCAGCTTACAGCAGCAGTGGTTTCATCGAGCATGCGAATTTTGACTGTCGGTGCACTGACCACATCCAGATCGTCAATCTCTGCCAGGGCATCAAGCACTGAGGATTCCCGGGCGGTGTGGGTGGAAATTACGATGGAAACCGGCCCGGATTCCTGACGACCCTTCTGGATCACCGACTCAATACTGATGTCGTGTGCACTTAAAATACCGGCAATGGCCGCCAGCACACCGGGTTCATCACGAGTTGACATCCTGAAATACCAGGGGCAGGACAACTCTTCCATGGGGGTGATCCTGATATCCTTAATCTCGCCCGGCAGGTAGGAGAGCGACGGCACTCGCCCGACAGAGCCGGCACTGATATCCCGGGCAATATCCACAATGTCTGCAGCCACGGCGCTGCCCGTGGGCATCTTGCCTGCGCCCGGCCCGTACAGCAGTACATTACCCACAGTATCACCGGTAAAATGAATGGCATTATAGGCGCCGCTTATCGAGGCCAGCAAATGCGATTCCGGCACCATGGTCGGATGCACCCGGGCCTCAACATGATCACCGTGGTTACGACTGATAGCCAGCAGCTTGATCCGACAGCCGAACTCCCGGGCAAACTCGATGTCCATGGGCTCGACCTGGGAAATCCCCTCGGTGGCAATCTCGTTATGGGTGATATTCATGCCATAGGCCATGGTCATAAGGATGGCCAGTTTATGGGCAGTATCGATCCCCTCAATATCATAGGTGGGATCAGCCTCGGCAAACCCCTGGGCCTGGGCATCTTTAAGCACATCGGCAAAGGCAATCCCCTCGTCGGTCATCCGGGTCAGAATATAGTTGGCCGTACCGTTCATAATACCCATGATGGACAAAATTTTATTGGCGACCAGTCCCTCTTTTAATGATTTAATGACTGGAATTCCGCCACCTACACTGGCCTCAAATCCGACCTCAACACCTTTGGCAGCTGCTGCGGCAAAGATGTCCTTACCCTCCTGGGAGAGCAGAGCCTTGTTTGCTGTCACCACGTGTTTTCCTGCGGCAATGGCGTCCATGACAAAGGTTTTGGCCGGCTGAATACCACCGATCAGCTCAACAATGATATCAATGTCCGGATCGTTTATCATCTCGGTCGCATCATTGGTCAACTCAGTGCCTGCAAACTGCGGTGGCAGCTCGGTAATATTAATATCTGCAACCTTGGCCAGACGTACCGACAGGCCGGTACGCTGGATAAGTCGATCCTGTTGCGAGAGAAGCACTTCCGCCAGGCCACTGCCCACGGTGCCGAACCCGATAAGTCCTACATTAATTGTTTTCATAAGTATCAATTGTAATCATGGATAAAATAAATGTCGCGCCTGCGCTCGTTTCTACCCTCTTTGACACGAGTTGTCAAAAAGTATAGATCTACATTTTTCATAGCATATCATGTGCGGTTGCGTTATAGTGAGCGATTAAATGAGAGACCATTCATTTTCCAATGGTAACTTTTTTCATGTACAGTCAACAGGTTATTTTATTATCCTCTTATTTCAATCCAACTACTTAAGGAGACGGATATGAACATTCTTGCATTTGGACCAAACGGCAGCGGTAAGGGCACCCAGGGTGCCATCGTGAAAGAAAAATACGGTATGGACCACATTGAGTCCGGCGCCATCTTCCGCGAGCACA
>CAZQKF010000342.1:0-3395 GCA_964593645.1 uncultured Desulfobulbus sp. | reverse complement strand
TGATTGATCTTGCGATTGAGGAAGAGGTTGCTTTTGTCCTGATTGCCGGGGATCTGTATGACGGTGATTGGAAGGATTACAATACCGGCCTTTACTTTGCAGGCAGGATGGGCAGATTGGATAAGGCTGGGATAAAGGTTTTTATTGTTTCAGGCAACCATGATGCGGCGAGCAATACAACTAAGGCTATGCCCCTGCCTGATAATGTAACAATTTTCACGCATAAGAAGCCGGAGTCCATTAAGCTTGATGATCTTGGCGTTATTATCCATGGCCAGAGCTATCCCACTAAAGCAACAACAGAAAACCTTGCCGCAGGATACCCGCACTACAACTCCGGCTACCTCAATGTCGGCCTGCTCCACACATCTCTAACCGGCAGAGAATACCATGAAAACTACGCCCCCTGCAGCCTCGATGAACTGAAATCCAAAGGCTATGATTATTGGGCTCTGGGTCATGTCCACAAACGAGAAGTCGTTTCAGAAGATCCAAAAGTTCTTTTTTCCGGCAATATCCAGGGCCGTAATATCAAAGAAACCGGCCCCAAGGGAGCCACCTTGGTCACAGTGGAGGATGGACACATAACCGACGTGGAAGCGCGAGAACTTGATGTGTTGCGCTGGACAATCTGCGAAGTGGAGCTTTCAGACTGTGAAACAACAGAAAAAGTATATGATGCGGTGCGATTGGCTTTTGATCAAGAAAAGGACAATGCAGACAATAAAACTTTGGCTCTGCGCCTCATCCTGACCGGCCAATGTCCGATACATGCTCAACTGCTTGACCGGACATTTCAATTGACCGAAGAGTTTCGTGCCATTGCCGAAAGTCTTGGCGATGTATGGCTGGAAAAAGTGAAATTCAAGACAACCCGTAAGGTAAGCCTGGAGGAACTTATTGGTGAGGATACCCCTATTGCTGGTTTGATTGAATCTATTCAGAAGCTGGAACTTGGTGATGATCCTACAGGACTGGTGCCGGAACTTGCGGCCCTAAAGACCAAGCTTCCCGCTGAGATCAAAAGTGGTGATGATCCATTTCTGGATACTTCTCCTGAAAAAATGGCAGAACTGCGTACCGAGGTCCAGGAAATGTTGATTTCCAAACTTCTCCAGCACGGAGGGGAATGATGAGATTGAAGCGCCTTGACCTGAAGGCCTTTGGCCCCTTTACCGAACATTCCCTTGAGTTTGACTCAAAGGCTCCAGGGCTTCATATCATCTTTGGCCCCAATGAGGCCGGAAAAAGCAGTTCACTCCGTGGCCTCAAAGCCCTGCTCTATGGGTTTCACCCCCGGACATCCGATAATTTTCTGCATAGCTATGACCAGTTACTGGTCGGAGGATGTCTTGAAAACAAAGATGGCCGGGAGCTAATCTTCCAGCGCCGAAAGAAACGGGTGAATGACCTCATAGATATAGATGGCAATCCTCTTGATAAGGGACAACTGGCCGCATTTCTCCATGGAGTGGAGCCTGAAATCTTTGAATCACTTTACGGCATAGATCACAATCGCCTTGTTGAGGGCGGCAATGAAATCCTGGCCCAGGAAGGTGAGGTTGGCAAGGCCCTGTTTGCTGCAGGTGCGGGAATTTCTAGCCTCAGAGATGTTATTGATCAACTTGAACAGGAAGCCTCAGACCTGTTTAAACCAAGTGGTTCAAAACCGGAGATCAATAAAGCCATTAAACGGATTAAGGAATTACAGCAGGAAATCAAGGCTGCCAGCCTTGCGCCCAGGGAATGGAAAGAGCTTCGGAAGGCCTTACAAGATGCAGAAGCGGAACGAAGCAATTTAGAAAAAGATCGGGACGATAAAAACAAGGAATTGCGCCGCTTGGAACGTTTGGAGCAAGCTATCCCGGAGCATGCCTCTTTGCAGGTGTGGCGGGATCAGTTGGTAGCCTTGGGCGATGTAACCATTCTGCCACTGGATATAAGGGAAAGTCACCAACAGGTGGAGCAGTCCATTCGCGAAGCAACTGTTCAACTGCAAAAAAGCTCTGAGCGACTTAAACAGGTAGAGGAAAAACGGGGGGCAATTTCGCTGAATAAGGCCCTTATTGAACAGACCGATGTGGTGGACGATTTTCATCAGCGCCTGGGTGAATACCGTAAGGGACAGAAGGACCGTCCTGAACGAAACGGAATGCGGATCAATCTGCGCAAAGAGGCAGCTCTCTTGCTCAAGCAAGTACGACCGGATATGCCCCTGGAGGAGGTTGAGATTTTGAGGCCGATGCTTGCCAGGAAGAGAACGGTTCAGACGTTGAGTTCCCGCTTTGCGGCAATCACTCAGCAGGTCAGTCAAGCCCGGAAACAGATAAAGGTGTCGAAGCAGAAGCTGCAGGAGATTGAAAAGAACCTTGCCACCATGCCTGACATCAAGAATCCTCATGATCTCAACTTGGCAGTAAAGCTGGCTCGCAAGGCCGGTGACATCGATACCCAAATCGACAAAGCCCGAAACGATATTGAACAAAGCAAGAAGGAGTGCCTTTCGGAACTGAAACGCATTGGCTATTGGTCAGGAGATTTGTCTACGCTCATGGAACTGGCGTTCCCTCTTTCCGAGACTGTTCAGCAATTTGAGCAGGAATATAGCGAGATTGGCGATGGAAGGCGTGTTTTAGAAAAAGATCGGAAAGATGCGACCAAAGAACTAAAAATTGCCAAAACTGAGCTTAAAAAGCTCGAATATGGAGGTGAAGTCCCCACCGAAAATGACTTGTGCGACACGCGGGAAAAACGGGAAAATGGTTGGCAGCTCCTACGTCGGCAGTGGCTCAACAATGAGGATGTGTCTGAAGAAAGCCAAGCCTATGATCCTGAAAAGCCGCTCCCTGAGGCCTATGAAGGCTTGGTTAATCAGGCTGATCTCATTGCTGATCGACTCCGTAACGAAGCTGATCGGGTGGCTAATGCTGCAAATCTCAGGGCACAGGTAGAGCAACAGCAAGAATTATTGACAGAGTGTGAAACGCTGGAAAAGAACCTTGATCAGCGTGAAAAGGTTTTTAATGAGGAGTGGGGCTACACATGGAAGCCGCTTGGAATATCACCACGCTCTCCTAAGGAAATGAGTGGCTGGTTAAATGCCATAGAGAAGCTTCGCTATCGGGTTGGCGACCTTCTCAAAAAGGAACTGGAAATACAGAACGAGGAAACCCGACAGCAGGACTTGCAGCAAAATCTGTTAAAAGGACTTACGGATATTGGGGCGAAGGAGTTGCCCTCAGGTATGACCCTTGCTCCTGTTCTGGTCTTTGCCGAAACATTCATTGACGAAATTAATCAGCAGCAGGCCGAACTGGATCGCCTGCTGGAACGACAGAAAAAGGCACAAAAAGCCTTTGACAGGGCAGAAGAAGATTACAAAGAAGCACAAGAGA
>CAZQKF010000341.1:0-3420 GCA_964593645.1 uncultured Desulfobulbus sp. | reverse complement strand
CTTGCCGTTTTCAATAAGCAGGGCAGAGTTGTATAAAGGTTTGCCCGGCCCCTGCCGTTGTTCCAGAGCCCCAACTACAACACCAATGGAACCGACCTGCTGAATCAGTGTATCAAGGGCCTGGTCATGGGCCTGGAGAAAGGCAGGACGTTCCAGCAGATCCTGAGGAGGATAGCCACACAAGGAGAGTTCCGGAAAAATAACCAGCCCGCAACCAGCCTGTTCGGCCTCACGAATCCGGTCGGTGATCCGTTGCAGATTATAATCAAAATCTCCAATAATGGGGTTTATCTGAACAAGTGCTATTTTCACTGGTTTCAACATGAGCAAAGTAATTCATAAATATCCCTGTACCAGGGAAACCGCTGTCGATGCTGCACTGTAAACGATTTCCGGGAGAGTGTACCATAAAAAAGAAGCCCTCTAAAGCTGCACCTTGGATTTGCTCGTGATTTCGGTAAAATAACCACAACTCTCAATACCGGAGATGGTGGGCTGGTACAAGCCGGGAACTGATTTGTCGCAAAATTCCTACAGGGCAATCTGCCACAAAGTCAGTAAATTACAATATTTGCCGATTTTTTCGTCCTCATTTAAAGACAGAGCAGGGTAGTGGTGTAGTCATCGCATGACAAAAAAAATTCACCCCTGCTGTTTGATTGTACATGCATGATACTGAAACATGCCCCGTGACAGTTGTATTTACCTGATATTTCATGATTGCTCTGAAGATTATTTTTCAAATTTGACAACCGGCACCCTCCCTGCGCACCATTTTCTTAAATTGGCACAGTAGCTGCTATAGAGGTGGCATATGCAGTGTTAACCCTTTTTACTAATGAGTTATTGGAGGAAAAAATGAAAAAAGTACTTCTTGCAGTCACCATCTGTGCCTTTGCTGCCGGATCCGCAGTCGCAGCTGACTTTGCAGCTGAACAGGCAAAAATGCTCGGAAACGTTATCGCCAAAATGGATCAGGTTAAAAATGATCCAGCACAACTTAACAGCCTGACAGCTCAAAGAAATTGTGTGGAAAAGGCCACCAAGGTCGAAGAACTTGGCAAATGCATGGATTTGGCAAAGGGAGAAACAAAGAAAGTTGTAAAGAAATAGATATGTTGACCGCTCCGCCGCAAGCGGCGGAGTGATCTTTCAGTTGTGTTTTCCTTTGTTTTTGCTTTTCTGATATCTGTACACGGCCCGGTTATGTTCTTTAAGGGTAGTGGAAAAATGGTGGCTGCCGTTATTCTTTGAAACAAAGTAGTAATAGGGCACTTCAGCAGGATGAAGGGCTGCCTCAAGAGCGGCCTGACCTGGATTACAGATGGGGCCGGGCGGCAGTCCGGCAATGACGTAGGTATTATAAGGTGTTTTTGCAGAGAGGTCTGCCCGGGTCAGGTTACCGTTAAAATTTTTCAGGCCGTAGATGGTTGTCGGATCCGACTGTAGGCGCATCCCCTTGTTGAGTCGATTGTAAAAAACTCCAGCGATTTTGGCTCGTTCACCGGCAGAGCCGGTTTCTTTTTCCACAATCGAAGCCAGGGTGACAAACTGATGACGGCTGAGTTTCATGCTGTCTGGTTTTTCCAATTTGTCCCAGACCTGCTGGAAACGATGCACCATGTTGGTGATGATCTTACGTTCATTCACAGTACCGCGTACCAGGGTGTACGTTTCGGGAAAAAGGTATCCTTCCAGGCTGTCTGCCTGTATCTCAACTTTCTGGATAAATTTTTTATCCAGGCATAACTTCAGAAATATTTTCGAATCAACCCATTTGTCCCGGGCAAAGATGCGGGCAATCTGATCCATTGTCAACCCTTCCGGAATCGTTACCCGGTACTGCACTGGTCTGGCCGTGGCCAGATAACGGAGCACCTCCAGCGGTGTTAATCCCTGTGGTATCTGAAACTCTCCGGCCTTGAGCTGTTTTCCCTCCTTAACCAGCTGGGCCAGGAGGAGAAAACGGGCATCGTCTTTGATGATGCCCTGTCTTCCCAGGATTTGCATAATCCGGCGCACACCGGCCCCTTTGGGGATTGTCACCATGATCTGTTCTTCACCGGGCGACGGGGTTGTGACGTAGAGCCCAAACCAGGCCGATGCTGTCAGCGTGGCTGTAAGAATAAGGAGGAACAGCCAGAAAAAAAATGTGCGCATAAATGGTATAAGAATGAATGAAACAAAAAGGCCGGACACCATGACGGTGTCCGGCCGGAAGCTTACAAAAAGTTACTTTTTCTTGCGTGAGCCGCCTTTTTTACGGGCAGGTTTTTTCCAGGTTCCCAGGGCGAGCTCTATAACCTTGTCCATGTGTTTGACCGGATAAAAGGTTATCTTGTCGCGTAGTTCTTTCGGGATTTCAACAAGATCCTTTTCGTTTTCATAGGGGATAATGATCTTGTTGATGCCGGAGCGCAGGGCAGCCAGGGCTTTTTCCTTTAAGCCGCCAATGGGCAGAACCCGGCCGCGCAGGGTGACCTCGCCGGTCATGGCCACACCTTTTTTCAAGGTCTTGCCGACAATGGCCGAATACAGGGCCGTGGTCATGGTAATACCGGCTGACGGTCCGTCCTTGGGGATTGCCCCGGCCGGAACATGAATGTGGATGTCAATGGTATCAAAATAGTCGTCATCCACGCCTAACTGTTTACTGCGGCTGCGGCAGTAGGTCAGGGCGGCCTGGGCAGACTCTTTCATAACATCACCCAACTGACCGGTAAGAATCAACTTACCCTTACCCGGCAGGATGGAGGTCTCTATGTGGAGTAGCTCACCGCCCACCTCGGTCCATGCAAGACCAATGGCCAGGCCCGGCTGCATCAGGGTGTCAAGTTCCGCGTCAGGAATAAACCGGGGCGGACCCAGGTATTTTTCCAGGGTATTTTTGGATATTGTATATGGGCCCTTGCCGCCTTCGGCAATTTTGCGGGCCAGTTTTCGGCAGATTTTACCCAATTCCCGCTCAAGATTTCGTACCCCGGCCTCGTGGGTGTAGTTGGAAATGACCATCTGCATGGTCTTGTCATCCAACCGTATCTGGCGTGGTTTGATTCCGTTTTCCTTGATCTGCCGTGGCAGCAGATACTTGCGGGCAATGATCATCTTCTCTTCCAGGGTGTAGCCTGCAAGGCTGATAACCTCCATCCTGTCCATGAGCGGACCCGGGATAGTGTCACTGCGGTTGGCCGTGGTAATAAACATCACCTTGGACAGATCAAAGGGCATGTTCATGTAATGATCGGAAAAGCTGCTGTTCTGCTCCGGATCAAGAACCTCAAGCAAGGCAGATGAAGGATCGCCGCGGTAATCGGCACCGATCTTGTCGATTTCATCCATCATGAATACCGGGTTGTTGCTCTTGACATTTTTCAGACCCTGGAGGATACGCCCGGGCATGGCACCGCTATAAGTGCGCCG
>CAZQKF010000340.1:0-3432 GCA_964593645.1 uncultured Desulfobulbus sp. | reverse complement strand
CTTGACCTATCAAGCCCGGCTGTACGCCAAGTTCATGGGCAATCAGACCCCACTCCATACCGGTATCCCGCATGGTTGAGATATCTTGATTACTCACGCCTGTAATATCGGAGAGGACAGACGTATATTTTTTTTCCGCTGTGATCATTGTCTGACGGGCAGCAGTCACTTGTGTGGTGTTCTTTGCAGCTATGGCATCATCCATGGACTGCTGCGCCTGCTGCACTTCCTGCAGAGCGGTCTGAATGGAAGTATTGCTGGTTGCGGCCTGTTCTGCAAGATCTGCAGCGCTACGGGCCTGGGCCGGCGTGCTGAATTCCGGTGTCTGTGCATCCAGATCCGGAGTGGCAGCTCCGGGAGTTGCAGCAGCAAGCGAAGTCGCCGGTACTGTGCTCCCGCTTAGCAATAGTGTCAGCAGAATAACTGCATAATGGTTTATTTTTCCCTTCATATCCTCTCCTCCTTTATCGTAGTGTTCGAAGTACTGAAGATCAGCACTCCTTCGGGTAGGTGTATTTTGTCCTGGCTTGGCAGAGTTCTTGCTTCGGCCTTGCCAAACCAGCTGATGCGTACAGTGTTGTCGGATGCCTTGGGCAGTCGACTAATCAAGGCTTTGCGTATTGTTTGCGCATTGGTCTTTGCCTGGCTCACATTATCAAGCCTGTACACAACAATATTTAACGTATTCTGATTTTGCCCGGTAAGCTGATCTGCTAACAGGTTGAGCTCAAAATCCTGTCTCGGACCGGGCGGGCCGAGCAGAAGATGTTGGTTTATAATGATTGAGCGATAGCCGATCAGGTAGCTGCGGAAATCGTAATTGCCGAGTTGGTAGAGATGGCCCAGTGCCCGCTCTGCCCAGAGCCCGGTTCGGTATTGGTAAAGAAAATCCTTCCAAGCCTTAGTTTCTGCTGTCTTGTCACCCTGCAGATGCAGGGCCAATGCCCGGTTGTAGAGCGCAGATTTTTCTTTCGGTGCGGCCTGCAGTACCTGCTCATACAGTTGCCCGGCCTGGACCGGAAGACCATTTTGGAGAAAATTATGGGCCAGGTTTAAGCGGGCCGGAACATAGTCTGGCCGTCTGTCAATGAGCTGCTGATAGGTTTTTCGTTCGTTGTCAACATTACCCAGAGCATAGTAGGCCGCCCCCAGCCAAAGTGCATATTGCGGATTGTCGGGCTGCAGGAATGTTGCTCGCTTAAGTGCCTCAAGCGCCTTGTCGGCCTCTCCTGATGCCAACAGGCTTCTGCCTAGATAAAAGGAGGCCTCTGCATTGGATTCCGGTTTGATGGTTTTGGGTTCTATGGCTATGCTTTGCTGACTGTCAGATCCCATCAAAAACGTATCGATCTGCATGCCGCCGTAAAAGGCAAGGGCAAGAGATGCCAGTGCCAGTACCGGCCCTACGGATGCAGGGGTCGTGAAAAAATCGGTAAGACATTTTTTCAGACGACGACCTGCTGATTCCCGCCGGGTGGGAAGAGCCTGCATGATCTGCTGCTGCAGATTCTCCGGCGGCTGTCTGTCTGGCAGGCGGCGAAGCATTGACTGTATGTCGGCCTCAGAGACAGGGTTATCCTTCATGTCGTTTTCCTCCTAAAACAGATTTCATTTGTTCAAGTGCTCTGGCTATCCGCATTTTGACTGCACTTTCTGAAAGTTGAAATATTTCAGCGAGATCCTTAATAGAGAGTTCTCGGCGGTAGCGCAGGAGTATCAACTCCCGGGTCGTGTCCGGCAGGACATCGAGGGCACCATACAACCGCGTAACCTCTTCATTGCTCAGTAGCTGTTCTTCCTGCTGTGAGCAGGTTCCTGCTGCCGGTGTTTCCCAGCGCAGTTGAGCCAGGGTCTGAGCCTTTCGAACATGACTGCGCTGCCAGTCCTTGGCCAGGTTCATAGCTAGAGTGTAGAGCCACGGAAAGAATCTACGTGTACGGTCAAATCGTTCCAGCCGTTCATAGGCCCGGAGAAATACATCCTGACACAAGTCAGCTGCTTCGGATTCAGAGCGGCTGAACCTATACATGAGGTTGAAAATCGGTCGCTCATAACGGGCAACCAGCAGCGAATACGTCTGCACGCTGCCCCTGACAACCTGGTGCACAAGCTCTTCATCACTTTCATCTTCCATTGAATTCCTGTCGGGCATGTCCTGGTTCATGTGCTTTACTCTGCTTTACGTCGGAGTCTGTTCGGGGTCACATTTTTTATTTTTTACGGGCTTGTTTCTTTTCATTTTTCAGCCCGCTCAGGAAAAAACGTACTGATTCAGGATTTTTTATTTTTTTACCCTGGAGTATCAATGTCTCAGGCTGGGCAAACCAGCTGATCCCTATTCCCCGGCTTCTCAGCGTCGGAAATTTTTCCAGGAGATATTTTTTAATGGCCACTGCCCGGGCCTTGGCATGCTCTTTATCGTTCTGAACATAGACAACAACCTGTAGTTTGCCCCTGCCCATGTTCACAGCAGTAGCTCCAACGACGTCAAGAGATGGGAAAGAGCCTGGAACAAGGTTGCCGGTAAAGGGAGCAAACCAGATCTTGGTCAGGGTGATGACTCGTGCGCCGAGGTACTGGTTGCGATAGGAAAAATCTTTAAGTCTGTTCAGGTGATCGGTTGCCCGTATGGCCAGTGCACCGGATGGGTAGACGGAGAGATAGGCCAGCCAGCCGGCTTTTTCCTCTGTTGGACGTTTAAGAATTTTGGCAATCAGTGCTCGGTTGTACAGAGCCGATGGACTATACGGCCAGATTTCCAGGACTTTTTGATAGGTAGTCAGGGCTGTTTCATATTTTCCGGACTTCAGCTGATTATGGCCAAGGTAGATAAGGGCCTGCAGGTGTTTTTCTTTGATTTTCAGGATGGTCTCGTATTTTTTACGTTCCTCTTTCAGCTTGCCCGACTCACCCAGAGCCACGCCATACCAGAAGAGATAATCTACATCTTGGGGATCAAGGGTTGCTGATTTTTGCAGGTAGGGCAGGGCCTGCTTGGTTTTTTTTTCGGCAAGCAGAAAACGACCCAGGTAGTAATTGGGCTGTGGGTTGTCAGGATCCGTGGCAACCGCTTCCTGGAAAGTTGCTGCCCCTTCCGTGTAATTCTTGGTCTGCAGGTAGTGGGATCCCTGAACATTATTTTTGATTGCCTGGCCCACGGCGCAGCCGCCAAGCAGCAGAGGAAAAGCAACGATAAGAACAATGTGCTGAAAACGCATCTTCTCTCCTTGTTGTTATACAACTAATTGAATAAAGGCACTTTTGAGCAAATTCGTGTGCTATGTTTTGCACCGGATCAGTCGCTGGTGCAGTTGTACTGTGATGAAAAGTTGTTTTAATGATGTACGGATAATTTCAGCCGTTGTCACATGGCATCAAGCAAAAAAAATATTTTTGCAGGGAGAGCGATGTCGGCTGTAGGAGGGAGTAAAC
>CAZQKF010000339.1:0-3436 GCA_964593645.1 uncultured Desulfobulbus sp. | reverse complement strand
CTCCGGCCATGACTGATTTTATCTTTATGGTCAAAAACACCTCCTACATGTTTGTCACTGGGCCGGAGGTCGTCAAGACCGTGACCCACGAGGAAGTGACTGCCGAAGAGTTAGGCGGGGCGGCAACCCATACCAGCCGCTCAGGTGTCGCGGACCTGGCCTTTGACAACGGAGTTGAAGGGCTGCTCATGCTGCGCCGCTTCTTGAACTTCCTGCCCTCAAACAACCGGGAAAAACCTCCTGTCTGGCCCAGCAATGATCCTGCCGAACGCATGGAACGTTCGCTTGACAACCTGATTCCCGATGACCCAAACAAGCCCTACGACATGCTGGAACTGATCACGAAAGTTGTGGATGAACAGGACTTTTTTGAGCTGCAGCCTGACTATGCCGCCAACATCATCACCGGCTTTGCCCGCATGCAGGGATCAACCGTGGGCATAGTTGCCAACCAGCCCATGGTACTGGCCGGCTGCCTGGACATTGCCTCCTCGCGTAAGGCGGCCCGCTTTGTCCGCTTCTGTGATGCCTTTAACATCCCTATTCTCACCTTTGTCGATGTGCCCGGCTTCCTGCCCGGCACGGCCCAGGAGTATGCGGGCATCATTAAGCACGGGGCAAAACTCCTCTACGCCTATGCCGAGGCAACCGTGCCCAAGATTACCCTGATCACCCGCAAGGCCTATGGCGGGGCCTATGACGTGATGAGCTCCAAACATTTACGCGGTGACGTCAACTTTGCCTGGCCCACTGCGGAAATCGCGGTCATGGGCCCCAAGGGGGCGGTTGAAATTATCTTCCGGGCCGACAGCGGCAATGAAGAAAAAATAAAACAGCACACCGACGAGTATTCCGCCCGTTTTGCCAACCCCTTTGTCGCAGGCAGCCGCGGCTTTATCGACGATGTCATCATGCCCCATAATACCCGGACCCGCATCTGCCGCTCACTGGCTATGCTGCGGGACAAAAAACTGGAAAACCCGTGGCGGAAACACGGGAATATACCATTGTAGACGGTTCAAGGTTAATTTACTGGTTTGATTTCAAAAAATGTCCATACAGAGGTTTGAGGATATTGAAGCCTGGCAGCTGGCCAGGCAGTTGACACGAGCTGTTTGTCGGCAGAGCAAAGCACCTTTATTCTCTCGTGATTACGGCTTAAAGGATCAAATGCGACGTGCTGCAGGATCAGCCATGCATAACATTGCCGAAGGGTTTGATGCAGAATCCAATGCGGAGTTTATGCGTTTTCTCCGGTACGCAAAACGCTCCTGCTCTGAGGTTCAAAGCCAACTGTATATTGCCCTTGACGAAAAATATATCAACCCAACCGATTTTACGTCCCTGTACGAATTAACCGGAAAAACACGTGCAGCAATCCATGGTTTTATCAAGTACCTCACCAAATACGAGGCAGGAAAGCAGCAAAAACCTAACCTTGAACCCTGAACTTTAAACTTTGAACCTTCCGTCCTTCTATGTTTAAAAAAATACTTATCGCAAATCGGGGCGAGATTGCCTGCCGGGTGATCAAAACCGCCAGGGCCATGGGGATTCAAACCGTGGCTGTCTATTCCGATGCCGACAGCTCAGCGCTCCATGTCCAGATGGCGGATGAAGCCGTGCATATCGGGCCGTCTCCCGCCGCTGAAAGCTACCTGATTATAGACAACATCATAGCCGCCTGTAAACAGACCGGGGCCGAGGCCGTGCATCCGGGATACGGTTTTCTGTCGGAAAACGATGTGTTCTGCAGGCGGCTTGAAGAAGAAAACATCACCTTTATCGGCCCGCCCGTGGAGGCCATCCGGGCCATGGGCGACAAGATTACCTCCAAACAGATTGCCGACAAGGCCGGGGTCAACACCATTCCCGGCTATGACGGTATTCTGGAGAGTGCTGATCAGGCCGTGCAGAAAGCCTCTGAAATCGGCTATCCTGTCATGCTCAAGGCCACGGCAGGTGGCGGTGGCAAAGGCATGCGCATTGCCCGCAACGAGCAGGAATGCAGGGACGGCTTTGAGCGAGCGGCCAACGAGGCCAGGTCAAGTTTTGGTGATGACCGTATCCTTATTGAAAAATTTATTGAGCGACCCCGGCATATAGAGATTCAGGTCATGGCCGACACCCACGGCAATGTCGTGTATCTTGGCGAGCGGGAATGTTCACTCCAGCGCAGACACCAGAAGGTTATTGAAGAGGCGCCCTCACCCTTTTTAAATGATGATGACCGTAAAAAAATGGGCGAACAGGCAGTGATGCTGGCCCGGGCAGTGAACTACAGTTCCGCCGGGACTGTGGAGTGTATTGTTGATCAGGAGCATAACTTTTTTTTCCTGGAGATGAACACCCGCCTGCAGGTGGAACATCCGGTCACGGAAATGGTCACCGGCCTTGATTTGGTCGAGCTGATGATCCGGGTTGCAGCCGGAGAAAAGCTTCCGATCAGTCAGCAGGAGATTACCGTCACCGGCTGGGCCCTGGAGTGCAGGGTCTATGCCGAGGATCCTGTACATGCCTTCCTGCCTTCCACGGGACGCATTGTAACCTGTCAGCCGCCTTATGAAGAAAACAACAAGGTGCGGGTGGATACCGGGATCATGGAGGGCAGCGAAATCTCCATGTTCTATGATCCCATGATCGCCAAACTGGTCACCCGCGGTTTTGACCGGCCCCAGGCCATCGAAACCATGCTTGACGCCCTGGATGAATATGTAATTCGCGGCGTCCGCCATAACATCAGCTTTTTAGCTGCTCTGATCGCTCATCCTAAATTTCAACGGGGCGAGATCTCCACCGGCTTTATTGACGAAGAATTTCCAGACGGATTTGACGATACGGAAATCCCGGTGAATAATCCGGCTCTGCCCATTGTTATTGCAGGTATCATCCACCGTCTATACATGGATCGGGCAGCCCGGATCAACGGCCAGCTTGCAGGCCATGAACGACGCGTCCAGGATTTATGGGTGGTGATTGTCGGCAAGAAGTATCACGCCATTACGGTAAAACCCTTTCAAAGCGACTGCTGCTACCGGGTAGATTACGAGGGCAACCAGTATCGTGTCCAGACCGACTGGCTGTTCTGCCAGAAACTGTTTCGTGGCTCCATCAACGGCAACCGCTTCTGTTTCCAGGTACTGCGCAACGGTATCGGCTACCAGTTGGTTCACCGCGGCAGGCGGACAGAGGCGCTGGTTCTTACCCCCATGGCAGCTGAACTCTACCGCTTAATGCCGCAGAAATCAGCAGCAGACCTGTCCGGCCTGCTGCTCTCTCCCATGCCCGGCCTGTTGGTCAAGCTGCATGTGGAAGTGGGCCAGGAAGTACAGGCAGGTGAAGAACTGGCCGTTATTGAGGCCATGAAAATGGAAAACGTTTTACGGGCAACCAATGACGGCGTTATTTCAAAAATCGTGACCTGCCAGGGAGACTG
>CAZQKF010000338.1:0-3437 GCA_964593645.1 uncultured Desulfobulbus sp. | reverse complement strand
GTTCACTGGGCTCACGGCCGCCGTGATTATCCCGACAGCGGCCAAAAAACTGTTGGGGAAGAGAGCCGTAAACAAGGATATACCTCCGGCTGGGGCAAGAGTGAACGTAAGGTTTGCGAGCGGTTTTTCAAGGCTCTGCAGGAGGAAGATGTTGTGCTGCAGGAGCAGGCTGAGGAGGAGTTGGTACAACTCATTGACATACAGCTGCAGCGAATTTCCGAGGAAACCCTTTGATGCCCAGGTCAGACCGACCGCGAATGCGCATTTACAGGAATCGATATGGCTACGCTTGACAGGACAACTGCTGTTCAGGAAGTACTACGACGTTTGCAGAAGATGGACAGTGGCGACAGCCTGGAACTGCTGACCTGGAAAAAAGATCGATCCCTGCTGTTTATCAGGCCGAATATCGATACAATTCTAGTTTATGAGCGTGGCTTTGTCGAACAGGAGCACAGGGTGGTTTTCAGCAAAATAAAAAAATTGCTTAAAACTCTGCTGAAAAGAGAGTTTCCCCGCAGTCACAAGATCAGGGTGCGGATCCTGTCAGGGACAGAAAAACCGGAGTAAACAGCTACGCACTGAAGCGCTGAATATACCAGGCTGCAGCTTTATCCAATCCGTCTTTAACCGAATACTGCGGGCTGTAGCCGATGAGTTCCTGTGCTTTACTGATATTTGCCAGCGAGTGCCGTACGTCTCCAGCGCGAAAATCCTGGTACACGGGTTTGGCATTTTCGGCATTGGGAAAGGCGGTAATGACGCGTTCCTTGATCATGTTGTACAATTCATTCAAAGTGGTTCGCTGGCCAAATGCAACGTTGTACACCTGGTCGGCAGCATCCTCATGCTCTGCTGTGGCCGCCATCAGGTTGGCCTGGACGCAGTTGTCGATAAAGCAGAAATCGCGGCTGGTTTCGCCGTCACCGTTGATGAAGACGGTTTCATCTTCCATCAGTCCGGCAAACCATTTCGGAATAACCGCGGCATAGGCACCATCGGGATCCTGGCGTTGCCCAAAGATATTAAAATAGCGCAGGCCGATTGTCTTAAATTCATAGGTGCGGGCAAAGACCCGGGCATAGAGTTCGTCCACCAGCTTGGTGACCGCATAGGGGGAGAGCGGATTGCCGATCTTGTCTTCAACCTTGGGAAGATCCGGATGATCGCCGTAAGTGGAGCTTGAGGCCGCATAGACAAAGCGGTCGACCTTGGCATCTCGGGCCGCAACCAGCATGTTCAGGTAACCGGTGATGTTGTTGGCATTAGTGGTGATTGGATCTTCAAGGGAGCGTGGTACAGAGCCAAGTGCGGCCTGGTGCAGTACATAGTTGACGCCGTTGCAGGCCTTGTGGCAGGTGTCAATATCCCGGATGTCGCCATTGATAAAGCTAAATTGCTGCCATTGCTCATCACTGACCACCCCCTGGACTTCATCCAGGTTATACTGAAAACCGGTGGAAAAGTTATCCAGTCCGACCACCTTCTGGTTAAGCTTGAGCAGCGTTTCAAGCAGGTTGGAGCCGATAAATCCAGCCACCCCGGTGATCAGCCAGGTTTTTGGTTCTTTTTGCAGTTGTCGGCATCGTTGTTCATATTGGCTCATGGCGTATAATCCTGGAAAAATTGAACTGTTACAGTACTATGCCGTGAAGATGTTGAAAAGTCAAATTAAGGTTTCGATTGAACCGCAGGAGAAAACAGATACTCTTTTCGGGAAGACAGAATCCGTGCTGATCCGTGTCCATCCGGGATTTACACAGAGCTTCTGCTGATTGTCTATGGAACAGGAAATCCAGCGTAAAATAATCCACATTGATATGGATGCCTTTTTTGCCTCAGTGGAGCAGCTCGATAATCCGGAACTGCGCAAGCGCCCGCTTATCGTGGGCGGTGATCCACAGGGCAGGGGAGTAGTGGCGGCGTGTTCGTATGAGGCCCGCAGGTTCGGCATTCATTCGGCCATGTCCTGTGCAAAGGCATATAAACTCTGTCCGAATGCTGTCTTTGTCCGGCCGCGCAAGGATCGGTACCGAGAGGTGTCTATGCAGATCATGGCGGTTTTTCGTGAATATACGGATCTTGTCGAGCCATTATCTCTGGATGAGGCATTTCTTGATATTACAAATAATAAAAAGAATATTCCTTCAGCTACCTGGACGGCGCAGGCTGTACGTCGAGATATTGTCGGTAGAACCGGGCTTACAGCCTCTGCAGGGGTATCCTGCAATAAATTTCTGGCCAAGGTAGCCTCGGATATCAATAAACCCGACGGCATAACCGTGATCACCCCGGAACAGGCCCTGCCCTTTATCCGCACCTTGCCGGTGCGTAAATTCTACGGGGTAGGGCGGGTGACGGAAAAACGGATGCACAGCATGGGGATCCGTACCGGGGCTGACCTTGAGCGGTTTTCCCTGCAGGAATTGACTGCAACATTTGGCAAGGCCGGAATATTTTTTTATGAGATTGTACGCGGCCGGGACAATCGCCCGGTCCGTCCGAGCCGGGGGCGAAAATCAATCGGCACTGAAACCACGCTCCGGCAAGACATCCGGGATATTGCAGCAATGCAGACAATCCTGACAGAACAGGCTAAGCAGATCGGGAACGCACTTGCAGCAAAAGAACTTGCCGCACGCACCCTGACCTTGAAAATCCGTTATCGTGATTTTACCACCGTAACCCGTTCTGTGACGCCATCCTGTCTCTTTATTCGTCCAGCAGATATTATGGACAGGGTGCCGTCCTTGCTGGCCGCAACAGAGGCTGGGCAGCAGCAGGTGCGTCTGCTGGGTCTGGCTGTCTCCAATCTCTGTCCTGTCCGGGAAAGGGAGCAAACGACCATGCGCCAGCTCATGCTGCCCTTTCATATAGCAGAACTCAGTCGTTCTATCTGAAATTTCCTGTCACCCGAAGTTGTTTTTTTAGCAGCTTGAACGTATGGTAAGGTATGCTGGAATAGAGTTGATTATCAGGTATATGGCTGCAGGTAAGGTATTACTATGTTTACGGACATTTTTATTGCACTCAAACAGGGAGAATTTCCTGATTTGGAACTGCTGCAGCGTCGTTTTGACCTGGCTATGACCAAAAAACTCGGCGTGGTCAAGCTGCCGCCTGCCTTCTGGATGCAGGATCCAAAAATCAACCCCCGGGCCGATCATCTCCTGCAGGCAGCCCTGCTGCTAGATGACCGGGAACGTTGTGACCTGGCCGTGTCCGTGCTGGCCGTTGAACACCAGGAACAGCACAGTGATCAATCTCTGCACGAGGCTGTTGGGCAAGCAGCGGCAGACCTGATTGCTATGCTCCCGAAGGCAAAACAAGAGCGAATTTCGGCCCTGGCCAACAACCTGGCAACATAGATAAACTCTGTAGGAGCGGCGCCCCGCCGCGAATGGGTGTTGAATACTGTATTTTCGCGGCGAGGCGCC
>CAZQKF010000337.1:0-3454 GCA_964593645.1 uncultured Desulfobulbus sp. | reverse complement strand
AGCTCAGGCAACAAGCGGTTCCATTTGCGCTGGCTTTGCCATTCCGCATCAATGTGAATATCAAAGACGGAGAAGGGGCCTTTGCGCCAGGGCATGAAGGTGCGCATCAGTGTGAGTACAAGCTGATAATCCGCCTCGCTGAGATCAGACCGGCAGCCGATACGGACGACATCACCTGACAGGTCAAGCTCGGAGGCGTGCAGATGACTGACAGCCTGCATGGGTTCCCGGTAGCGCAGGAAACCTTTTTTGGGCTGGTTAATCCAGGCCTGCTTTTCCTGGTGCAGTCTGCTGACAGTATCCTGATCTGCATTGAGGAGCAGTTCCAGGTAGGGGATCATTGCCTGTTCTTCACGGCAATAAATGAGGCAAAGTTTATCCACTTAAAAAACATGTCCACCTCTGTAAAACCACTCTCCCGGAGCAGGTCAATGTTTTCCTGCACGGAAAAGGGGATCAGGATATTTTCCAGTGCTTCACGTTTGGCTGCAATTTCAAGCTCTGAATAGCCCTGCTCCCGTTTAAAGTCATGGTAAATATCAATGTTGGTTCTGTTGAGCAGGCTTTGCGGGGAAATGACTTTTTCACTGATAATCAGCATGCCGCCAGGTGTCAGAACGTCATACAGCTTGCGGACAAATCCGGCCCTGAGCATGGGCCGGATAAACTGCAGGGTGTAATTGCAAAGGATCACATCGGCTCCATGCAGCTCAGCCTCGGTGATGTCCTGTCTGCGAAATTCAATGATCGTCGCTTTGGAATACATCTCAGCCTTGCGCCTCGCCTTGTCAATCATGGCCGGGGCATTGTCAATACCGACAAAGCTGAGATCAAGATCAGACAACAGGCGGCTAAGGGTCAGCAGAGTGGTGCCGGTTGAACAGCCCAGATCGACTATACAGCTACCGGGTGCGCCCAGGCGGCGTATAATGGCCGAGGTGAGCTCTATCACTGTCTGGTACATGGGAATGGAGCGATCAAGCATGTCGTCAAAGACTTCGGCAACCTGCTCGTTAAAGGAAAAATCTTCTGTCACTCTGCCATTACTGTACAGGCGGTCGCTGTTCATTGACGGGATCCTGGTTTTGGTGGAAATACGTTGTGGTACATCTGTAAAATAGCCTTGCTATCTTGTCAAACTGAAAGTATAAATCTTTTTTCAAGCATGCCTTTACGGAGCGTTGTACAGATAGGTTTATCAAGAGGAGGAGACCATGGGGAAAAAATTCTGGGCAAATATTTTTATATGCGTTTTTATCGGCGTTGTACTGAGTCTTGTGTTGGCTAATATTGGGTCGGCTCTCACTCCCAAGGGGGTTTGGGCCCCTGATTTTGAGCCTTCTGCAGAGGCATTGCCGCTTATGGATAAAGTTGTTCTTTCAGAATATACCCTCTCAGAAGCCCCGGGCCAGATGGTCAGTGGTGAATTCATCGTGACCAATACCTCGGGGCAGGATGTTAAGAATGTCGATATCCTGTGCGAGTTTTTTGATGTATCCGGCAAATATCTTGATCAAGAGCAGTGGCTGCTCGCCGGGACTGTACCCAATGGAAAAACTATGAGCCATAAATCGGTTACCAGGCGTTTTGTCAATACCGGTTCTAAAAATATGAAGTGCGGTATTACAAATTTCCAAGTTGCCGGTGCACCATTTTTTCAGTTGCACCGGGTGGAAGGCGGACACGGTGAAGCGTCTGTCGAAGACGGCCATGGTGAGGCTCCGGCCCATCACTAAGGTAAAGCTGACTGCAGACTATGTCTTCACAGGAAATTCATTTTGATGAGATAATCAGCCGTTATCGGTCTGATCCCTACGACTATGTGGATATGCACGCCGTGCATACCGGAGAAGTCCGTTTCCTGGTTGAAGAAGGTCAAGAGGTGACCGGGGTATCGGGTGAATGGAACCATTTGCCGGGTACAGTGCTGTATGAGATCAATCGGGAACGGAACCCGAAAAAAGTGACCTCCCTGACTAATGGAACGGTTGCCTCGGTGCACCGCGAGCTTGATGGTAGTTTTGTTGAAGCGGGTGAAAAACTGCTCACCATCAGGCATCCGCTGAAGAAAAAAGAAATTATCGAGGCAATTCTCCAGGAAGTCCTGTTCCTGTTTGAGGCACCGGAGCGGGCTCGCTATTATTTTTCCATGGACATTCAGTCCCGTATTGAGCAAAAAGGCGCCCGTTCGGTGTTTATTCAACCTGGAGACGAAATCATTACCATGTCTTTGATGAAGCGCGACACGCCTGTTCTGTATGCGGGTGAGCCGGGCATTATTCATTCCGTCTATTTCAAGCCCGGCGACAGTGTCGATCAGGGTGTTCCCCTGATCGGTGTCTGTGCTGAAGATAAACTCCCCCTGGTACAGAAGGTCATTACCAGGGTCAAGGCAGAGTGGGAGTAAGCTGCCGCGCGTCTCCTTGGCTCATTCTTATTCGCAGCAGATTCGCAAGTTCCGGCAGCAGGCGCTTGCCGCACTTGATACTGCACCCTTTTCCCCGCAGGATAGAGAAAAAATACTTCGTTACGGCGCACCGGTAGGTGCAGTTCTGGAACATCAAGTGCGGCTTGGTCGCTGTATGGATCGTCTGCAGCAACTGCTGGTCGAGGCTGAGGCCCGGGGTGAGGTTCTGCCGGGCGGTACGGTTGTGCTGGCAGACAGTCTGGATGGTTCAAACGGCCGTTTTTCCCGGAGCTGGCATGCCCCGGAAGGCGGACTCTGGCTGGCGTTGGCCTGGCCGGATATCCTGCTGCCTGAGTTTGCCCGATTGCTGCCCTTTGCAGCCGGACTTGCCTGCTGCAGGGCGGTTAGGAGCTGTCGGCTTGATGCCCGGTTAAAATGGGTTAACGATGTGCAGGTGTCTGGAAAAAAGATTGCCGGTATTCTGTGTGAGACCATTCTAAGCAAGGCAGGTGATCGTTACCATCTACTGGGCATGGGGATTAACGTCAATAACACTGCCTTTCCTGAAAACCTGCAGGGAACCGCTGTAGGCATTGCCCAATCGCTTGGCCGTAAAATCAGCCTGGCCGCATTCACAGCCCGTGTATTGGCCGAGCTGACCTGGGCCCTGGGATTGCTTCACTTTGACGAGGAGCAGGCCTTGCAGGAGCAGGGACAGGTATCTGTACTGCTGGCTGACTGGCAGCAGCTCTGTGATTCCCCGGGCAAGAGGGTGGAGTTTGGCAATGATGTGCAGAAAGCTCCTCTGTACCAGGGGGTAGTCAGCGGTTTCTCCTCTGACGGCGGTCTGATTATGGAGCTCCCGGACGGCTCAATGGTTACCGAACATTCAGGTGAAATCAGGTATCTGTAGAATCCGCCGGATAGCCGTCAGGATTGTTTGACTGCCAGCGCCAGGTGTCCTCACACATGGCATCAATACCCCGTTTCGCCTTCCACCCCAGTTCCTTTGCCGCCAGGGTAGGATCAGCATAGCACTGGGCAATA
>CAZQKF010000336.1:0-3465 GCA_964593645.1 uncultured Desulfobulbus sp. | reverse complement strand
GGTGGTGTCCCTTTCTGAGGTGGCCGAGATGATGGCAGAACCGCTACACTATGGCAGTACCGCACCAGGGGCCATCCTTGGCGGGGGAGTTCCGGAATACAACATTTATCAGGCTGTTGATGGCTGGATTGCCGTAGCAGCATTGGAGCCGCACTTCAAGAACAGGCTGGAAGATTCCCTGAATATTTGCAGCATAGAGGAATACCGGACGGTTTTTTCCAAGGAAACAGCGGCATACTGGAAAGAATGGGGGCAGCGCCTTGATTTACCCATCGATATCGTTCGTTAGGTAGTCGCACTGTCATGATTTTTCATTCTATATAACCAAGGAGAGTGAGATGAATACTGATTTGACGGAGGAACAGAAACTTATTCAGGATACCGCCCGCGATTTTGCCAAGGCGGAATTGGAGCCGGTTGCCGACAAACTGGATTGTGAAAAAGACCGTGAGACATTGCTGGCTAATTTAAAAAAGCTGGCAGAGCTCGGTTTCATGGGGCTGAACGTTAAAGAAGAATATGGTGGGACCGAGGCTGGTGTTGTCGCCTTCAGTCTGGCCATGACAGAGATTTCCCGTGCCTGTGCTTCGACGGCAGTCACCGTTTCGGTCAGCAACATGGTTTGCGAGGTGATCCAGTCCGTTGGCTCAGAAGAGCAGAAGCAATACTACATCCCGAAAATCTGCTCGGGTGAATATCCTGCCGCCAGTTTTGGATTGACCGAAAACTGTGCTGGTTCTGATCCTGCCGGGATGGTCACGACGGCTCTCCGCGATGGCGATGATTATATTCTTAACGGATCAAAAATATTTATCAGCAGTGCCCCCTACGCCGGGGTTTTCGTTGTCTGGGCGGTCACAGATAAAGAGGTGAGGAAGGGGAAGGGGATCAGCTGCTTCCTGGTTGAGGCAGGGACTCCCGGCCTGACAATTGGTAAAGAAGAAGAAAAAATGGGTCAGCATGCTTCTGCGACCAACGAGATGTTGTTTGATAATTGTCGGGTTCCGGCATCGGCCCTGATGGGGAAATTAAATGATGGTTTCCGGATTGCCGTTGGAGAGCTGGCCGGAGGACGGATTGGTATCGGTTCACTGGGGCTGGGTCTGGGACTGGCGGCGATGGATTACGCAACGCAATATGCCACCGAGCGTAAACAGTTCGGGACGAATATCAGCAACTTCCAGGCGATCCAATGGATGATCGCTGATGCTTACACAGAACTTGAGGCATCACGGTTACTGTTGATGAATGCTGCATATCGCAAGGAGAGTGGCAAATCGTTTGCCAAGGAAGCGTCGATGGCGAAACTGTTTGCCACCGAGGCTGCTAACCGCGCTTGCTATTCGGCGATGCAGATTCTTGGCGGCTATGGTTATACCAGAGACTTTCCGGTTGAGCGTTATACCCGGGACGCTCGAATTACAACGATTTATGAGGGAACCAGCGAAATTCAGCGGCTGATTATTTCTCGGGAGATTCTCAGAAATCTGGCCGGTTAACTTTATTCTGTAGTAAGAAAGGAGGATCTATGAGTCAAGATAAGCACATCACTATTCAACAGGCGGCGGAGATAGTCAAAGATGGTTCCAGTCTGACCTTTTCAGGCTTCACTATCTGGCGGCGACCCTTTGCTATCGTCTATGAATTAATCCGGCAATATCGCAAAAACTTGCACTTGATTGAGGTCAATGGAGGTCCACAGACTGAGTTCCTGGTTGGTGCTGGCTGTGTTGATATCTGGGAATCATGCTGGGTCGGGCACGAACTGTATGGTAAGTACGGAGCCAATCTGTCCCGCAAAGTGGCTAATAAAGAGATCATCGTTGAAGATTACAGCCATGCTGAGATGCTTTTCCGTTTTGTGGCGGGGGCCTCGGGTGCTCCTTACGCTGTGACCCAGACTTCGCTCGGGACCGATATCCACAATCCGGAGTACGATATGCTCGGCAGGGCCGGTTTGCGCGACGGCAAGCGGATTGCCAAGGAGAAATACGTTTTTACTGAGGATCCGTTTTTTGACGGCGGGCAGCTGGTCCATGTCCCGGCCGCCAAGGTCGATGTTGCCCTGCTCTGTGTCCAGCAGGTGGGAGAAGAGGGGACGGTCCGGGTGAACGGCCAGTTCTACTCCGATCCCGAGGTGGCTCGAGCTGCCGACATCACCATTGTCATGGCCGAAGAGATTGTGCCGGAAGAGTATCTGCGACGGAATGCCGATCAGAATACCATCGCCAGTTTTGAGGTCGATCACATTGTACAGTGTCCTTATGGCGCCCACCCGACCGGGATGTTCGGCCATTATGATGTTGATGGGCCGTTTCTGAAGGACTTTTATTCAGGAACCAGAACTCAGGAAGGGTACGACGCCTTTGCCAAAGAGTGGATCCACGGCCTCGATCACCTCAGTTATCTGGAAAAACTGGGCTGGCCCAGAATTTTGAAGATGCGTGCGAACTCTGCGCTGAATTTTTGCCCCCGTGAGAAGAAGGGAGGGAATTAAATGAGTGATTTTGCTTCCCCAGAAGAGTATGGCCTGGCCGATCTGCTCTGTTGTGCCGCTGCGCATGAAGTGCAGGATAACGAAGTTGTTTTTGCCGGAACCGGATTGCCGATGGTCGCTATCATGTTGGCGCAACAGACCCACGCTCCCGATCTTAAACTGATCTTTGAGGCTGGTACTCTTGACGGGCGCCCGTTGGAACTCCCCACTTCGGTTGGCGATGCCCGCTGTGAGATGGGTTCCTCGCGATCTTCCGGACTTAACGATGCCTTCAGTATCGCCCAGCGTGGCTATGTCGATCTCGGTTTCCTCGGCGGCGCTGAGGTTGATCTGTACGGCAACGTTAATACCACCTGTATCGGGGATTACCTCGATCCCGACCTGCGTCTGACCGGTAGTGGCGGAAATCCGGATATTAACTCCTTTGCCTCACGGACTGTCTTTATTATGGTTCACGAGAAGCGCCGCTTCGTCGAAAATACCAGCTACATCACCAGCCCCGGCTGGCGGGTGAAGAAATGGCCTGGTGGTGAGTTCGTCCATCGCAAGGAACTTTACGGTTCCGCTTACCGTGGTGGCCCTGCGGCGATTATCAGTACCATGGGGGTCTTCCGCTTTGCTGATGAGGAGGACGGACATATGTATCTGGATACCTGCCACCCCGGTGTAACTCCGGAGCAGATTCAGGAGCAGTGCCAGTTTAAACTGGATGTATCGCGAGTCCAGGGGGAAACTCTGGTTCCGACCAGGGAAGAACTGCACTTTATTCATGATGTGCTTGATCCGGATGAGATCTTCATCCCCAAGGTTAAGAAGTAGGTTGTTGAACACGGACATGTTCAACTGAGCGGTTGCGGCTTTCCCCTGCTCTCTCCTCCTCCGGGGAGAGCCGCAACCTATTTTCTCTGCCGTTTCCTAGAGATCCAGTACGGTTCCAACCGAGGCGAAGAAAAACCGCTCACCGAAGC
>CAZQKF010000335.1:0-3471 GCA_964593645.1 uncultured Desulfobulbus sp. | reverse complement strand
ATCATCCTCTAATATATTACTGTACCCATAACGAAGCTGAACCCGGATCAGATCGCCCATCTGAAAGGTTTTGGCTGTGCGGTCTCCCACCAGCTTATGGCCGCGGCTGTCATGGTTGTAGTAGTCATCGTTTAAGTCACCAATCGGGACGGCTCCGCTGATAAAGTATTCCAGTAGCTCAACAAACAACCCAAATGAGGTAACTCCGGAGATGACGGCGTCAAAGTGTTCCGTGACCCGCTCACGCAGGAACAGGGCGGCAAGGCGGGACTGGACACTACGTTCCGTGTCAACGGCAACACGTTCCCGGTTGGAGAGGAACAGGCCTGCCTCATCCAGGGTAGTCTTGCCGGCCAGTACTTTGTTGCGGGGTTTGCTCTGTTTGCCTGCAAGAAAGTTCTGCAGCACCCGGTGTACCACAAGATCCGGATAGCGCCGGATGGGTGAAGTGAAGTGGAGATAATAGTCTGCTGCCAGTCCGAAATGGCCGAAATTCTCTGGTGTATACCGGGCCCGCTGCATGGTGCGCAGCAGCAGGTTGTTGACCACATATTCAGCCGGTGATTTATGTGCCTCGGCCAGCACCCGGGCAAACCAGGACGGCGTAATCTCAGTCTTGGGCAGGGGCAGGCCCATGGACTTGGCTGCCTCGGTAAAACCTTCCACCTTGGCCGGATCCGGTTTTTCATGAACCCGGAACAGAACTGGTTCGTCGGCCTGGTCAAGTGTTTCAGCAACCGCCTCATTGGCTGCCAGCATGAACGCTTCAATTAAAATATGGGCCTGATTACGTTCGACCCGGCCGATGGACTCAATGTGATCGCCATCCATGCTGACAATGGCCTCGGGGATGACAAAGCCCAGAGCGCCCCGTTTTGTCCGCTGCGCATTGAGCAGGGTTGCGAGTTTTTTGGCTTTTTCCAGCATGGGCAGCTGGGATTTATACTGTTTGCGCGCCTTCTGCTCCTGCAGGTAGATGATTTTATTGACGCTGTCGTAGGTAAAGCGCTGGTAGCTGCGGATCAGGCTGCGGGTGAAGGAGGCACCGGTGCGGTTTCCCTTGCGATCAAACTCCAGGATAGCGGTAAAGGCCGGCCGGTCCTGATCCGGTACCAGGGAACAGAGGTTGTTGGAGAGCCGTTCCGGCAGCATGGGCAGAACAAGATCGGGCAGGTAGACACTGGTGCCGCGCTTGTAGGCCTCCTGATCGATGATGGAGCCGGGTTGGACATAATGACTGACATCGGCAATGGAGACAAACAGGCGAAAGCCGTTCTTGGTCTTCTGGACGGCTATGGCATCGTCAAAGTCTTTGGCCGTGGCTCCGTCAATGGTGACATGCCGGATATAGCGCAGATCTTTTCTGCCGTCGCTGCAGTCGGTCAGCTCGACAAGATCAGCTGCCGCCTTTTCCACAATTGCAGGAAAGGCACGGGGTAGATCAAACTGCTCAATGGCCATTCTGATCTGTACTGCCGGTGAGTAGGGGGAACCCAGGATCTCCAGAACTTTACCCTCGGGTACCCGGTGTTTAGTACCGTAGTCGATGATCTCCACCAGGACCGCATCACCGTTTTCCGCGTTCATGGAGTTGCTGTAGCGAACCAGCACGGTAAAGGGCATCTTGTCGTTATCGGGTGTGACATATCCGGTATTGCCGCCGCTGACATAAGTGCCGCAGAGGCTGCTGAATCCCCGTTTGATCACCTCGACAATCCGGCCCTCTGTGCGCCCCCGTGTGCCGCTGACGACTCGAACCAGTACGGTGTCGCCGTGGCTGGCTCCGTTCATGGCCGAGGGTGGGATGAAAATATCTTTTTGTTTTTTGGGGATGTTGCCTTCAAGAACGGCAAAGCCGAACCCCTTGGCTGTCAGGGTAAGCTTTGCTTTGACCATGTTGGTATTGCCGGTAATCCGCCATTTTTTCTTTTTCCGCTTGATCTTTCCTGATCGTTCTAGGCCGGTGAGCAGCTCTGCAACAGAGTTTCTCTCGTGTCCGGTCAGACCTAGATCCTGGATGATGACGTGTGTCGTCACAGGTTCCTTTTGACGACTGAGAAAGGCGAGCAGTCGGTCGTTAAGTTGTACTGTGGAATGGGGGCGGCCCCGATGGGTCTGGGTCGGGTGCTGATTTTTTCGGCGTTTCCGGTGATTATTTTTTCTTGCCATTGCAGTCCTGTTTGCTTATCTACTACAGTAATAAGACAAATTCTTTACTTGAGATGTTGATTTTGTTGGTTTAATACTCTTAGTCAACAGTATAAAGATATTATACACTAACTACAGGTAAATAAAAAGCAATGGCTGAATTGAATTCGGGAATCAGGGTGTATGCAGTATAGAAAATTTGATCTTGAGCAGTATCGTCGGGAAATGGAAGCACTGATCGGCAGCGGACCGGAGACCCAGGTGTTCAGGGATGCCCTGGAATTTGCCTTTGAGGCACACGGTGATCAGTGGCGGCGCTCCGGCGATCCCTATATCATGCACCCCTGTAATGTGGCCCGGATCCTTGCCGAAGAACTGGATGTTCACAATGCCGAAATCCTGGCGGCAGCTCTGCTTCATGATACGGTTGAGGATGTGGAGTATGTCACCGCAGCTGTTATCCGGAAAAAATTCGGCGCTAATGTGGAGGCCATTGTTGAGGGCTGCACCAAGGTGACCCATTACACCGGTGACAAGCAGACCTTTAAAAAACTGGTGCATCGCAAGATTTTTACCGGGGCAGCAGCCAAGCCTGAGGTTATGATTGTCAAGCTGTCAGACCGGCTGCATAATCTACGTACTCTGGCCTCCATGCCCAAGCATAAGCGCCAGAAGATTGCCGATGAAACCCTGGATATTTATGCCCCCCTGGCCACCATCTTCGGCCTGTTTGATATTAAACGTGAGCTCTACAACCTGGCCCTTGCCTATAAGTTTCCCAAGCAGGGTAATAAACTGCAGCAGCAGATTAACAGGCTGCGTAAAGATCCGGAAATACTCAAGCTCGTCGATAGAGTGCAGGTGGCCATGGACGATGAAGGGGTCAATGCCCATGTGTCGCTGCGAACTAAAGGGCTGTGGGGGTATTATGATGTAAAGAACAGGATACTGGTCAAAAAACTGGAAAATCCCCAGGAAATTTTTATCAAGGTGGACAGCCGCAGTAGTTGTTACCAGGCACTTGGTGCCCTAAACCTTGTGTATCCGCCCATCCCCCGTACTATCCGAGATTTTATTGCAAACCCGAAACCCACCGGATACCAGGGGCTGCATGCCCGGGCCAATATTGAAGGGAATAAGTATCTGTTTAAAATTCGCACCGAGGATATGGCACGCAGTGCTCAGCGCGGCCTGGTGCGCGACTGGACTGTCAGCGGCCGAAACCAGGGGCGGTTTGTCCGCGAAATCCAGGAGATGTTTGATATCCTGGGCAGTGATGAAACGGTTTCTTATCGTGACATGCTGGCTGCCGGCGGCCGCAAG
>CAZQKF010000334.1:0-3474 GCA_964593645.1 uncultured Desulfobulbus sp. | reverse complement strand
GTTCGTTGTGGCTGGCCGGTTTGATCCAGCCATGCTGGTTAGAATAATTGATCCTGTCCAGGAGAAAATATATGTATAATCTGCAGGGAAAAGTTGCCCTTATTACCGGGGGATCCCGTGGCATTGGCCGGGCAATGGCCATCAAACTGGCCGAAAACGGCGTCAATATTGTGGTCAACTATGTCCGACATCGTCGTGACGCAGAGGAGACAGTTGCAGCCATAGAACTGCATGGCGTCAGTTGCCTGGCAATCAAGGCAAATGTGGCCAAGGAAGAGGATGTCAAGCGGATGTTTGATGAAATCCATAACGCCTATGAGCGTCTGGATATTCTGGTGTCCAATGCTGCCTCCGGTGTGCTGAAACCGGCCATGGAATTGACCACACGCCACTGGAACTGGGCCATGGATATCAATGCCCGGGCTTTGCTTACCCTGGCTCAGTACGCTGTTCCCATGATGGAGCAGGGCGGCCGGATAATTGCCGTATCCAGTCTCGGCGCTGTACGGGCTGTGCCCAACTACACCTGTGTTGGTGCATCCAAAGCGGCCCTTGAATCTTTGGTTCGTCACCTTGCGGTGGAATTGGGCCCTAAGGGGATAACCGTCAATACCATCAGTGCCGGAGTGGTGGATACGGACGCCTTGAAAAAGTTTCCCAACCGTGACCAGATTATTAATGTTTCCCTGGAGCGAACTCCGCTGGGTAGGTTGACAACTCCCGAAGATGTTGCGGATCTCGGTCTATTTCTCTGCAGTGCAGGTGCTGCCATGATCCATGGACAGGTTGTTGTCGTCGATGGTGGCTATGCCATTCAGGGCTGAGTGTTTTTGATTAGTCTGAAGAATGTAAACTGAGATCCGGATGTATCCAGTCTGTCGATTTATTATTGCGACCTACTCTAAAGCTTCCTCTCCTCCTGCGCACCAAAACCGGTGAAAATTTGCAGCCTGATTAAAGAAATCAGCTTACCAGGGTGCTTTGGCTAAAACCTGCTCTATTTTTATTGAATTTCTGCGGAGAGTTTTGTAGTTATACATGTTTGCTGTTTTAACAGTGACGTTTTTTTGCATGCAGAATAATAACAGGCTGTCCGGGGTGTCCGGTAAAAAATGAAACCTGATTTTATTGAATATATCAAAGGTCATGTAGTTCTTGGTGACGGTGCATTCGGCTCCTATCTCTTTGAGCGTGGAGTAGAGCGGGGCCGCAATCTTGATCTGCTGAACCTGCAGGCAGCTGATATTATCCTCAGCGCCCATGAGGAGTATATCCGTGCCGGCAGCCAGTTGATTGAGACCAACACCTTTGGTGCGGGCCGGTTTAAGCTGCGTGATTCCGGGGCTGAAGACCAGGTAGTGGAGATCAACCGGGCCGGGGCCGAGATAGCAGCCAAGGCTGCAGGGCACCAGGTGTATGTGGCGGGCTCAGTGGGGCCGTCGGGCATCAGCTTTCCCTTTGACGAAGACGAAATCACCCTGGATGATGTCCGCGAGAGTTTTCGCGAGCAGGTGCGTGGCCTTGCCGAAGGCGGCGCAGATGTCCTGATTATTGAGACTTTTTCCAACCTTGATGAAATATTGCTGGCCATTGAGGCTGCCTGTCAGGAAGCACCACACCTGCCCATTATCAGCCAGATGGTTTTTCCGGCCCGGGCCAGAACAGTTCGGGGCGATGATGCCCTGACCTGTGCCCGCAAGATGCGTGAAGCCGGGGCCTCTGTGGTAGGCACAAACTGCGGCCGCGGTATTGATGCCATGGTGCTGGCCATAGAAAAGATGTCGCCGCTTGCCGGTGAAGGCGTCTCCTTATCGGCCTTTCCCAATGCGGGCATGCCGGAAATGGTCGGCCACCGCATGATTTACCCGGCTCAGCCCGGCTACATGGCCACCCGGGCCCGGGAGATGATCCGCAAAGGAGTACATTTGATCGGCGGCTGCTGCGGAACAACGCCTGCCCATATCCAGGAATTTCGTTCCGCCTTAAAGATTAAGCCGGTTCGGGTGCGTGGGGGCAGCAGCCGGATTGAGGTCAGTGGAGACGAAGAGCAGGCTTTAGGAGAGTCTCGCATCGGTGGATTTCTCGAAGGGCTTGTACCGGGCAGGATGCCTATTATTGCTGAACTTGACCCGCCCACCCATCTTGACGTTACACCGGTGCTGCGCGGGGCTGAAAAATTAACCGAGGCCGGGGTTGATGCCATTTCCCTTGGTGAAAATCCCCTGGCCATTTTACGGGCCGGCAACCTGGGCGTTGCCTCGCTGATTCGCAGCCGAACCGGGGTGCAGACCATTATTCACCAGACCGGTCGTGATCTTAATGCCCTGGGGCTGCAGTCCCGGATGATGGAGGCGCATCTGCTTGGTATTGAGGCGGTGCTGGCCGTGTCCGGTGACTCGGCCGCAGGCACGGATCAGCCCGGAGTGAGCGGGGTTTTTGATCTGCGCTCCAACGGCTTGATCGGTATGCTTGACGGTCTTAACCGGGGCGTGAACATGGCCGGGCGTTCTGTAAAGCAGCCCACTAATTTTTCCATAGGTGCAGCCTTTAGTTTCCGCCCCTCCAATCCGGATCTGCAGATCAGTCGTCTGGAGAAAAAAGCAGGTCTTGGTGCCCGCTATGCCATGACCCAGCCGCTTTTTTCCCGTGCAGAGGTTGAGCAGATGATGGAACGGGTATCTCATCTTGATATGCTCATCTTTCCTGGTATCTTTCCGCTCATTTCCTCGCGTAATGCCGAATTCCTCCACAACGAGGTACCGGGGATTTCAGTGCCCGAGCATTTACGGAAGAAACTGGCCGGGTATGAAGAAGTTGCAGACCAGCGCAAGGCAGCTCTTGAGTATACTGCCGGTCTGCTCGAAGAAATTTCACCCGTTGTTGACGGGCTGTATCTTATCAGCCCGCTCAATAAATGGGAGATTGTACTTGATTTTGTTATCCAGATCCGGGCAGCCGGCTGGAAAGGCAGTGGCCGGGCAGACAGCCTGGCTGCAGCGTGATTATTTTTTAACAGGAGTTTTTTTATGTCGAGTCATCTCTTTACCTCTGAATCTGTTTCTGAAGGTCATCCGGATAAGGTCGCCGACCAGATTTCAGATGCTATACTTGATTCCATCCTTGAGCAGGATCCCCATGCCCGCGTGGCCTGCGAAAGTCTGGTCACCACCGGTCTTGCCATGATAGCCGGTGAGATTACTACCTCGGCCTGGGTGGATATGCCCAGCATTGTCCGCGAGACCATCCGCGAGATCGGCTATAATTCTTCAGACATGGGTTTTGACTGGCAGTCCTGTGCTGTAATGACTTCCATTGATAAGCAGTCCGCTGATATTGCCCAGGGCGTTAACGAGGGGTCCGGCCTTGATCTTGATCAGGGGGCCGGTGACCAGGGGCTGATGTTCGGCTATGCCTGTGATGAGACCAGTGTACTGATGCCCATGCCTATCACCTATGCCCACAGGCTGGTGAAAC
>CAZQKF010000333.1:0-3475 GCA_964593645.1 uncultured Desulfobulbus sp. | reverse complement strand
TTTGAAGGCTGTTGCCGGTGTTGACGAGGCAGGACGCGGACCTTTGGCAGGTCCTGTTGTTGCCGGCTGTGTTGTTTTATCCCCTGATTGTGATTACGCCCTGTGTAAAGATTCCAAGAAGCTCACGCAGCTTGCGCGAGAGAGACTCTTTGCTATGCTGCACAACTCCGGTGCCGCAATCGGGGTCGGAATTGCTGAGGCTTCTGAGGTCGATTCCATTAATATCCTGCAGGCCTCTTTGCTCGCCATGAAACGGGCAGTGCTTGATTGTGCAGGTTCCTGTCAGGCAGATTTTCTGTTGGTTGACGGTACCTTCAGAGTACCCATGGATCTTCCCCAACAGCCCCTTGTCAAAGGGGAATCAAAGAGTGCCTCCATAGCAGCTGCCTCAATTATTGCCAAGGTGACCCGTGATAGCCTAATGGTCGAGTACCACGCGCAGTACCCCCAGTATAATTTTGCTCAGCATAAGGGGTATCCAACCAAGGCGCACCGTCTGGCCGTTGCTGAATATGGTCCTTCACCAATTCACCGGCTAACTTTTAAGGGGGTTCGTGAATTTTGTCGACGGGGAGAGAGCACACAGCTAAAAAAACAAAGCATTTTATGCTGATTGCATAAAATCTGTTATACTGAAACTATAAAGTATATTGATTGAATAGAGAGAAGGATTGATCATGGAATTTAAATTCGACCTTGATGATAACCGGGACGGAATCCGCCTTGATTTCAAGCTGCCTGTAGAAATTTCCTGTGAAGAGGTAGGTAGCAAGCTGTTTGGTATTATGGTGAACCTGAGTGTGCATGGTATGTTGGTGCAGCTTGAGGATGAACTGGTTGGCATTGAACATCATGGGGATCTCGACTGTACAGTACGGGTTGTCTTTCCCGGTAAGGGGAGCCGGTTAATGATTGACCAGCTCTACTCCACAGTGGTTCGTAAAGAAAATAATATGCTGGGTATAAAATTTAAGGAACCCCTGGAGTGGTTTTTACTCTTTAATGTCTACAAGGCAAAACAGCTTGACCTGCCGCCGCTGTAGAGTGCCCGGCCGGCTATCGGTATGAAAAAAAACGACTCCAGGATCAGTACGGGCAAGGTCGGCGAGGATCTTGCCGCTGACTATCTGATACATCATGGTTGTCAGATTATTGCCCGAAATTACCGCAAGCGGCTGGGGGAAATCGATATTATTGCCCGGGACGGTGAATATCTGGTCTTTGTCGAGGTGAAGACCAGACGCGGTGCCCGGTATGGATCCCCTTTTGATGCGGTGAATTGGCGAAAACAGCAGCAGATTTCTAAAGTCGCCCTGGCCTACATGATCCAGTATAATTTAATGGATACAGCTGTTCGCTTTGATGTGGTTGGGGTGTATCTTTCCGATGCTGCACCCAAAGTGGAACAGATACAAAATGCATTTGAATACTGTGGATGAGCAATGAACCTGCCGATTGCCGTCACCATGGGCTGTCCGGTTGGGGTTGGTCCTGAGATAATTTGTACATATTTTACCGGCAACAGCCGTCGGGGTAAATTGCCGACTGTAGTGTTAGGTGATCTTGAGGTGCTGCAGCAGACAGCGGAACTGCTGGATTTTAAGGTGCACCCGATTGCCTGGCAGCCGGGCAGCGATATTGTACCGGATACGATTCCGGTCATGGAACTTTCTCATCTTGCTGTGGATACCCTGCAGTGGGGGCAACCAACCCGGGCAACCTCACTTGCCATGGCTGCCTATATCCGGGCTGCCGTCAAGGGGACATTGCATGGAGATTTTGCCGCCATGGTTACCTGTCCCATCTCCAAAAAGGCCTTGAACGAGGCTGGAGTGCATTACCCCGGACATACCGAGATGCTGGCAGAACTCACGGGTACTGCCGACTACAGAATGATGATGGCCGGCAGCAGCCTGCGGGTGGTACTGGCCACTATTCACGAACCGCTGGCAAAGGTCAGTTCGATGGTAACGGCGCAGGAGTTGAGGAGCTGCATTGAGATGACAGCGTCTGCTCTGCAGCTTGATTTTGCTGTCAGCAAACCCCAAATCGGCGTGGCAGGTCTTAATCCGCACAGCGGAGAGCAGGGTATGTTCGGCAGGGAAGAAATCGACATTATAGAACCGGTTATCAAACAGTATTGCGGCGACGCTGTTGTAAGCGGCCCCTGGCCGCCGGACACGGTTTTTTACAAGGCCGCTTCCGGTGCCTTTGACGCTGTTATTGCCATGTATCATGACCAGGGGTTGATTCCCTTTAAACTGCTCCACTTTAAAGACGGGGTCAATGTCACGCTTGGCCTGCCCATTGTCCGTACCTCGGTTGATCATGGGACAGCCTATGATATTGCCGGGCAGGGCAGGGCGGATGCGGCAAGCCTTACTGCTGCCTGCAGGCTTGCAGAGGAAATTGCCGAAAACAGAGCCGCGAGGGGGCATAATGGCTAAGGGACTGCTTATTGCCTTTGAAGGTATTGACGGTACTGGGAAATCAACGCAGCTGCAAAAATTGGCTGCCTTTCTTCGGAAGATGGGATGTGGGGTCGTGACTACCCGTGAACCCACAGACAGCTCCTATGGACGGCGTATCCGTGAACTGTATGTGGATCGTGGCAGCTGTACCCGGGAGGAGGAGCTTGAGCTTTTTATCCAGGATCGGCGGTTGCATGTTCAGGAACTTATTGAACCGCAGCTTGCCGCCGGCATGATTGTGCTGACGGATCGTTATTACTTTTCTACTGCTGCTTACCAGGGAGCGGCCGGTCTGGACATGGCAGAGATCTTCAGCAAAAACAGTTTTGCGCCCAAGCCTGATCTCGTGGTCCTGCTGACCATGGATCCCGAGGTCTCCATAGCCCGGATTCAGGAGGGCAGGGGAGAGAAACTCAATGATTTTGAACAACTTGATCAGCTGCGCAACGTTGCTGAGCGTTTTGCCTCCCTCACCGACACCTGTATCCGGCGAATAGACGCGACCCGGAAGGTCGATCAGGTTCAGGCTGCAATCCGGCAGGCTGTGTCCTCTCTACTTGAAGAAAAAAAGTGTACATGTCCATGATGAACAGTGCCAGACAAAATGTACTGGCAGCTCTTCTGAGCTGCGGTCTGCTCATAAGCGGCTGCGCCGTACCTGAACAGAAGAGCCCGCAACCGAGCTTTGCAGGTGATATTGCCAATCCTTCGGGAATAGTGGATGAGGCAGATCACGCCTGTAGTTATTTTTATTTCCTCTGGGGCCGACATGCCGAGCTGGCAGGCAAAAATGAAGAGGCCCTGGAGGCCTATGAAAAGACCTTGATCTGTGATCCTTCTGCAGAACCGGCTGTGCGCAAAATTCCTGTGCTTCTGGTGCGCCTGGATCGGACTGACGAGGCTATTGCCAAACTTGAAGAGTATCTTGCTGTTCATCCTAAAGAGAGCAGCTCCAGGATGAACAGCAAGATACTCTTCAAGTTTGGCAATAATTTATATCAGCC
>CAZQKF010000332.1:0-3486 GCA_964593645.1 uncultured Desulfobulbus sp. | reverse complement strand
AATCTCTTTGTGTGTTGCAGGGTTGCCCGGCTATCCTTTTTTTAACGCGGAGCAGGCACCCCAGCTTTGCACTGTTTTCCCTGCACGCATAGGAGTGTCTATAGCGTGCAGGAAAAACATCACAAATCTGTGGCACCTGCTCCGCGTTATTTTTTGTTTGTCGAGTTCTTTGCCCAACCCCCCTTTTTCACCTTTGCGTTGTCTCTTATTTTCGCTATAGTTGCACATTCTGAATGTGCGCAGGTTCTCGGGATATAACCCTGAACCCTGAACCCTGAACCCTGAACCCCGAGTTTCATTTTGTCCTATCTTGTTCTTGCCAGAAAATCCAGGCCCCAGGTTTTTGCCGAGGTTGTTGGTCAGCAGGCTGTTGTCCGAACCCTGCAGAATGCATTAAAGCAGGGGCGTGTACCCCATGCCTTAATTTTCAGTGGTGTGCGCGGTACCGGCAAAACAACCCTGGCCCGGATTATGGCCAAGGCCTTGAACTGCGAACAGGGGCCTACGGCAGAGCCCTGCGGGAGCTGTCAGTCCTGTCTGGATATCAAGGCAGGCAATTCTATTGATCTGCATGAAATTGACGGTGCCACAAACACCGGTGTTGATGACATTAGAAAGCTGAAGGAAAATATTAGCTTTATGCCCACCAGTGCACGTTTTAAAATTATCATCATAGATGAAGTGCATATGTTGTCCACCTCAGCCTTTAATGCGTTGTTAAAGACCCTGGAAGAGCCGCCGGAACATGTTTATTTCATGTTTGCCACTACTGAGCTGCATAAGGTGCCGTTAACCATTCTTTCCCGTTGTCAGCGTTATGAGCTCAAACGGGTTGCTCGTAACGAGTTGTATGACCATTTTTCTTCTTTGGCAGCAAAAGAAGGCATTGCCATTGACGAGGCTGCGCTTAATCAGATTGTGCAGGAGGCCGGGGGATCGGTGCGTGACGGACTCAGCCTGCTGGATCAGGTATTTTCCTACTGCGGAGACAGCGTTACCGGGCCTGAGGTTATTGAAGTACTGGGTCTGGTCAGTCACCAGGTGATTGCAGATCTGGCTGATGCCCTGCTTGCCGGCGATCTCAGCGGTGCGCTGGCCGCTCTTGATGAGGTGTACAGTTATGGTATGGATATCAAGCGGTTTATAAACGAGCTGCTTGCCTGGTTCCGGGGGCTTGTTATCTGCAGTGTCAGCAAACAGGCAGAAAAACTGTTGGATCTGCCCGTTGATGAGCTGGCTGTGCTGCAAAAGACAGCTGCCGTCCATTCCGTCGAGTCTCTGTCGTTGATGTTTAACCTGCTCATGGAAGGCCTGGAAAAAGCCGCCTATTCGGCACGACCCCGTTTTGCCGTTGAGATGGTCTTTATCAAGGCTGTCCAGGCCAAAGATGTTGTTTCGGTAACAACGCTTCTGACACGCCTTGATGATGCTCTGGCCGGTGTACCTCTGCCGCAGGCAGCTGCACAGCCGGTTGTGCCGTCTCCGGTTGAAGCGGAAAAAGAAATCACTCAGAAGCCGGTTTGTTCAACGCCTCCGGCTGAAATTTTGCCAAGTGTACAACAAACGAGCAAGACTCCTCTGCCGCCGGAGCCGGAACCGCCGCAACCCGATCCCCAGCCTGAAGAAATTCCGCTACCTCCGGAACCTGAAGATGCCGCACAGGATGCAGGTCGGGAGGAAAAACCTGCAGAACCTAAAAAAACAGGTCCGAAAAAAGATGTCCGTAAAGACTGGCCGGAATTTATCGAGTATGTCCGCGACCGGGTGAAATGGATGGCAGGAACCCTGCAGCGCGCCTCGTCTGCTCAGCTTGAAAACGGGGTGCTGACTATTGTCTATGACGATGCTGTGGATTGCGGAATATTTAAGAACAAGGAAAAGTTGATTCCGTTAACCGAATTTGCCATGGACTTTTTTCAGGAAAGTCTGCAAATTACGTTTAAAGTACCCAACGCAACCGGCTGTGAAACCGATCCGGACAGTGGTGCGGCCCTGCAGAAAGAACGTAGTTCCCTGGCCAATGATTCACTGGTTGTGACAGCCTGCGAAGTGTTTAACGGCCAGGTAGGCGATATCCGTGTCGGCCCTCGCTTTCGTAAACCACTCACAGCAGATCAGGATACTACTCATTGATTTCAGGCTGCCCCATGCGCAGCTCTAAGGAACAGGCTATGAATATTGCAGATATGATGAAACAGGCCCGACAGGTGCAGGAGAAGATGGCCACCATCCAGGATGAACTGGCAACGCAGCGGATAATCGGTACAGCCGGCGGCGGTATGGTGACTGCAACGGTCAACGGGCGAGGCGAGCTTGTTGGGCTTGCCATAGAAAAGGATATTGTCAACCCGGAAGAGGTGCAGATGCTCCAGGATTTGATCGTGGCCGCTGTTAGTGACGGTGCCCGCAAGGCCACTGAACAGAGCAAGGCTGAAATGGCCAAGCTGACCGGTGGCCTCAATATTCCGGGGATGTTTTAATTGCCATGCAGACTGTCCCGCCTGCACTTGAACGGCTTATCGATGAACTGACCCGGCTGCCCGGGATAGGCAAGAAAACCGCGACCCGCCTTGCCCTGTATCTGCTGCGCAGGCCTGCTCCCGAGGCCCTGTCCTTGTCAGAGAGTCTGGCAGAGCTGCACGGATCTATCCGTTTGTGCAGCCGTTGTTTTGCCTTTTCCGAGACTGATCCCTGTGCCATCTGCGGTGATGGCCGCCGCAATGAACGACTGGTCTGTGTTGTCGAGGAACCGGGCGACCTGATGGCCATTGAAAAGACAGCTGCTTTTCGCGGAGTCTACCATATCCTGCACGGAGTATTGTCGCCCATGGACGGCATCGGGCCGCAGGAACTTAAAATCCGTGAACTCTTTGACCGGATCAAAACCCGGCAGGTGGAAGAAATACTGCTGGCCACAAGTTCCACTGTACCCGGTGAGGCAACCGCCTCTTTTTTAGTGGATCAGCTGGCAGGCATGCAGGTCAAGGTGACTCGCCTGGCCTGTGGAATTCCCATGGGCATGGACATTAAATATGCTGATGAATATACCCTGGCCCGGGCCATAGAATCACGGCAGTTTATGGTATAACGTCTGGGGATATTACCAGCTAAGCTGTGCGGTCTGGTGGTATCTGTTGATATTCCAGTTATATTTATAACTGAATCTCTTGGTCATGATGGCTTCAATGGTTCCGTCCCTTTTCATCTCCCTGATAGTAGCATCAATCTGGTCGGCAATGTCCATGATTGGTGATTTTTTCGACAGAGCCATATGCATCTTTGTTGTCTTGAGTGGTTTTGCTGAGAAGCTGAATTTGTCCTGAAAACGGGGATTCATCCTGATCAGTTCCCGGGCCACTACATCAAGTACCGGCGTAGCGTCGATTCGATTTACCAGTAGCTTATCGAGATTCTGGCTGATGGTCTCCACTCGCTGGATATCAAGTTCTTCCCGGGTAAGGGCATCCTTGAACTGCTGGCTGTAAT
>CAZQKF010000331.1:0-3486 GCA_964593645.1 uncultured Desulfobulbus sp. | reverse complement strand
ACCCGCGACCCCTGGCTTCGGAGGCCAGTACTCTATCCAGCTGAGCTACCCGCCCTTGGTGAGAAATTATATATCATACTTTCTCAATTGATTCCATTGCTATTTGCATTGTAGAGCGTTGCTGTTCTCTCGTTTGGATTGTGCCGGGATGTATGGCTGCGTAGTATCTGCTGGAGTGGGTGTTGAAAAAAAGATTATTTGAACTGACTGTTGTTTTCCTGGTGTTGCTGGCGGTGAGCGTCGTTGTCTGGCTTGTTGACGCGGATCGTTACATTGCCTCTGCCGTGCTCGGAGGGGAAACCACAGCTCATCTTGGGGTGAAGTTCTGGCCTGCCGGGGCCCATTTTCCCTGGGATTTTTTGTATCACTGGGGGCCGATACCCAGTTTTGTGTTAGCAGCAATGGCCTTGCTTGCCCTGATCAGCGGTTTTTTTGTGCCAAGGATTGCCTGCTGCCGTAGAAAGGCCGTGTTCATACTGCTTTTCATAGCACTTGGCCCAGGCCTTGTTATTAATGTGCTGCTCAAGGACCAGCTTGGCCGGGCCAGGCCGCGTGAGGTCATAGAGTTTGGCGGCAAATACCAGTTTACGCAGATCTGGGAGCATGGTCAGGCCGGTACAAACAGTTCCTTTCCCTCCGGCCATGCTTCGATTGCTTTTTTTATGATAGCACCCTGGTTTGTTCTGCGGGATGAGAAACAAAAGGCTGCTGTTGGTTTTCTTGTCTTCGGGCTCAGTCTGGGCACTCTTGTCGGCATTGCCCGTATTTTACAGGGCGGCCATTTTTTCAGTGATGTGGTCTGGTCGGCCGGGTTGATCTATATCACCGGAGGGTTCCTGGCCCTTGCTTTAGGGTTTGACGGGGAACATGCGGCTGCAGACGAGGCAAGCCGTTCCAATCAGATTTCCTGACCCTTTGTCTGTCCTGCTAATGCAGGCCTGATTGTAGCAAAGACCTGCTCCACAGTAATTGCCTGCAGACATTTGTTGTCTGTACACGGCGTTTTTCGGTGGTTTGCAGCACTGACACAGGGTGAACAGGCTAGGCCTGCAAAGATGGGTGTTGAGTTGCCCAGTGAGCCGTATAAGGCTGGGGTTTCAGGGCGGAACAGGACAAAGGTGGGCAGCGGCGTGACTGCGGAAAAATGGGCAGGCCCGGAGTCGTTGGTCACCATCAGGGTCGAAATGGTGTAGAGCACGGGAAGTTGGCCCAGTGTCACTGCACCGGCAAAGTTAATACAGCGTTCGCTGCCAACCAGTCTGCATTTTTCTGCTGCTTCTTCTTTTTCCGCCGGTGCTCCGGTAATGAGGATAATAACATCCTGAGCCTCTGCCAGGATTTGCTGCATCAATTCAATATATCGCTCCGGCATCCATCTTCGCTGCGGCAGTAGTTCACTGGCATTGGGATTGATCAGCACTATGCGCTGTTGGTCACGCTGATAGCTGGGGCAGTATTTTGCTATCAGGGCATGCATATTATCCAGTCCCTGATCGGTAAAGGAGCTGATCGGCAGGCTGATTTCCTCGTCCTTAACGATTTCTTTGGAGTAGGGGAGTTCCCGGGTCTCGGTCAGCAGGCTGTTGACCAGGGCAATGAAGTTTTTGCTGATATGGATATGGGCATTATAGGCCACTTTATGGGTGAGTAGTTCGCCCCGATACAGCCCTTCATTATGAAAACTGTAGAATCCAGCCCTGTTTACTGCCCCGCAGAGACCTGTCAACAGGGCTGTAAATCTCGAAAACAACTCCAGGTCTACGACCGTATCAATATTATTTTTTTTCGCCCAGCGCAGGAACTGCAGTGTATCCCAAATCAGGACAAACAGGCCGCTTTCTCGGATGGTGAAGGTATTTTCCCGGCTGATTGTCCCGGTGAGATCAAGGCTGGCCCGGTTTTTTGTAAAGATGACAAAAAAGAGCTGCGCGTTCAGGCGGGCCTGAATTTTTCGCAGGGCCGGATCCACCAGGATGGTTGAACCCATCTCAGACAATTCGATAAAGAGGATTTTTTGGGGCCGAACCGGATGTTGGGGGCGAATTTTTCCGGCAAACCATTTCCAGCAGGTGAGGAGAAAGGTCAGGGGAATACCTATGTTGCGGTCAATGGTGCGCATGGTATCTACATTCATGATGCGCTCCCAGGGAAAGTATGATTCATTTACAGTTTGTTTTTTTGAGTTAAGTACACGATAAGACCAGGCAGAGATGCCGTAAGTGCTACCAGCCCATACAGGATGGAAAAGGTTAGAATCACTGATTTGTCTGCACCAACCAGCAGAAAAAAACCGACCATTGCCCCTTCTCTGACCCCCCAGCCTGCAAGTGAAATCGGCAGGATGGTCAGCAATATGACAGGGGGAACTAAAACCAGATATACCTGGAGCGGGAAATCAAGTCCCACTCCGCTGCCGATCATGAAAAATGCCATCATGGTCAGCAAATGGATGATGAGTGACAGACCAAGCTGTACAGACACCGAAGACAGAGTGGAATACACCTGAAAATAACGTTCAGACAGGCGTCCGAGAAACCCAAGGTATCTGTTCAAGGCAATAAAACGAAATTTTCGCAGGAAAAAGAGCAGCAATAATCCGGTAGTCAGGCAGATGAGGATACCAAGCAGTGGGTAATAGACATTGGCCGGCAACAACGACTGATTCAGAATCAGGGCTGTAATGTTAAGCAGCAACAGCCCGGCCAGGCCGATTATTCGGTCGATAAAAACGCCGTAAAAGGCATCTTCAGCAGACCCGCCCCCTTTTGAGCTGTCAAGAATCCGCAAGCCGTCGCCGCCGATACTGGTCGGCAGTCCCTGATTGAAAAAAGCACCTTTGAAGTAGCTTTTGACAAAAAAAGCATAGGACTCGGTAAATCCGATTCGGCGCATGATCAGGTACCATCTTGAGCCTGCTATGAACGTACTGGCAAGCAGCAGCAGCAGGGCGGCAAGAAGGTATCCGGGAGAGATAGTGCTCAGTGCCAGAGACGTGTCATCGGTGTTGACACTGCGAAAAATAAGCACAAGCAGACCGGCGGTAATCGCCAGTTTAACACCGTAGTTGACTACTTGTTTTCTTGAATGAGTTTTTTGCAAAACGGGCATGGAACAAACCCTGCTTCCTGCGCCACCTGGACGCTGTTGAATTGGATGGAACAGTTTGGACAGTTATACTGCTCACATTGCGGCAGGTGAAAGAGTTTACGTCGTGAATCTGCATGGATGAGCATTGCCTGCCCTGCGACCTGTATAACGGGGTGCACAGGTTTACTGCGTCTGCTTAATATCTTTTTCAACCATTTTCGGGTAAGTTTAAGGAGCGGTGTGATATATTTGTCCGATACATCAGCCATAAAATCAGCGATTTTTTCAGGAAAGATAGGCCGTTCTCGTTCAACACGCAGGAAGATGAGAATGGTGATTACCGCAAAGATGATGTTGGGCAGCCACATTCCGAAAATAAGGGGCAGGGCCATGTCTTCG
>CAZQKF010000330.1:0-3493 GCA_964593645.1 uncultured Desulfobulbus sp. | reverse complement strand
TCTGGGCGATATACACTGACATCGCCCAGAGGGCTGGGCTCCTACAGCACTCATTTACGCTGGAGATACTCTGCATGAAAAATAAATACGTAGCCGTTTGTACAGCAGCATTTCTTGTTCTGCTCACTGCCCTGGCCGGAACATCCATGGCTGCAGCGACCCAGGAGCTGTCTGCTGCCCGGAAAAAAATGCTCAAGCAGAACTGGCAGACTATTGAGCACAAGATCAAGGGCCCCTACTCGGTCAACTACTGTGTCTGCACCGACGGCACTAAAAAACCGGTTCAGGCCAAGGACGGTTCCATTGCCAACCGCTGTAAAAAAACCAACTTCTGCGGTGCCTTCCGAGCTCCCTGGGGCGAGGCCCTGACAGCCACCGGCATGTATGTGGGCAATATCTTTTCCAGTGACCTGTTTGACTGGGACAGGATTGCCGACCATCATAACCTGGTGCGGGGCTATATCCTGGAAAACTACTACATGACCGCCCACCCGGAATCCAAGCTGGCCCAGATGCAGACCTACGGCGGCCTGAAAGGAGCTGAATACGAGGCCCGGGATATGCCGATCTTTCAGGAAAAATACCTGAGCGACCCGGCGTATAATGATTACCGCCATTTTATCTTAGCCTATGAACTGGAACGTCGTTTTTTTACCCGTAATGACCAGGGCAACATCCAGAAAATCCGCAACCTGGCCATTACCATCCAGCAATATGATCATAAATTTAAACCGTTGCGCGATGCCGTCCACGGCAGGATTGCCGCCTCCCTGATTCCTCTGCTTGCTCATTATAGGGACCAACTGCCCAAAGCAAAAAGTTCAGAAAAAAAACAGATTAATGAACTGATCAACGACATTACAAAGCTCACATCTTTAGACGAATCCATTCTCAAACCGCAGATCGACAGTATCTCCAACAAAGGAGCCAAAGATCTGCTCAACAAACTTGTGGGCCATACAGCAGAGGGTCCCGTTAAAAAAATCACCAGTCTGGCTGAGCTGATGGTTCTGTCCCGACATGCGGTTGCAGGTAATGAGGTTTCCCTTACACCTGCCGACCGCCGCAAGCTGGTCGGCATCAACGTCACAGCCGCTGCGGTCATCCAGAGCCTGGGCAGCCGGCTCATGGACAATGGAGGACCGAAAACCGTGAAAGAATCCCTGCAACTGCTGCGGGCTCTGGCCAATGCCACCTACGGCACCGGCCTGATCTCTGAGCGGGAACGCAAGGCCATCTCTGCTGAATTTGATGCCATGCTTGCTCAAAAGAGCTGGGAGCGGGCAGAGTTTGCCGCCGCCCTCAAGCAGGTACAGCAGGTTATCGAGTGGTCCCATGCCGGTGCAGTGCTGGCCTTTGGCGAGGTCTGGCCCGCCTGGACCTACCTGATTCCCGACATTCAAAAAATTACCGATGACATCGTGCGCAGCTCGCCCATGCTCCTGTACGGCATGGTTTACTCCAAGCTGGAAGACGCCACCTCGGGCCGGGAAAAGATCAGCCACCAGATCTTTGATAAGGAGTTTACCAAAGGAGTCCGCGCCTTAAACTCCGGCCTCGCCTTTGGCGACCTGGCTGTGGTCGGCGTGGAAGCCCGCTATGACCGTGACAAGATCATTGCCCTGCCCGACACCCCGGCAGACCTGGAACCGGCTGCAGGCATTATCACCAAAGGCGAGGGCAACGTGGTCTCCCATGTGCAGCTGCTGGCCCGGGCCCTGGGTATTCCCAACGTGGTTGTGGGGTCTGCGCCCTATGACGTCATGAAGAAATATAACAACGATAAGGTGCTCTTTATTGTCACCCCGGGCGGCCGGGTCTATCTCAAGCGGGCAGCCGACATGACCGCAGAAGACAAGGCCATGTACAAGGAGTTTACCCGCAGTCAGAAACGCACCGGCGACGGCAAGATCTCCACGGGCAAGGCCCGGCTCCACATCGATCCGAGCCAGCTGGATATTGAGCACTGGCAGCCCATCTCCCTGGATGACCTGCGCAGGTCCGACTCCGGCCACAAGACCGGCCCCAAGGCCGCCTACCTGGGCGAACTCAAGCACCTGTTCCCCAATAATGTCGCCCGCGGTCTTGCCGTACCGTTTGGCGCCTATTACAAATTTTACAAGAGCGCCAAAATTATCGTGCCCAAGCACTTGAAGGGCAAACATATTGCCAAAGAAGGCCAGCTGCTTGACGACTTTGCCAAAGAGACCTATGCGAAATTTTTCGGCAAAATGATTCCAGCCGGAACCAGCGATGCCAAGCTCGCCGCCTGGATCAAACCGCGGCTTGAGGTTATCCGCTACTCCATTGAACACAACAAACTCTCCCCGGAGCTGAAAAAGGCCATCCGCGACGACCTGGCCAAACTCGGCCTGCTCAAGAAAGATGATCCCAGCCAGACCGTGGGCCTGTTTGTCCGCAGTGATACCAATGTGGAAGACCAGCCCAACTTTAACGGAGCCGGGCTCAACCTGACCATCTTTAACCTGGGCTCACTGGCTGACATTTACCAGGGCTTAAAAAAGGTATGGGCCTCGCCCTTTACCTACCGCTCCTTTTCCTGGCGCCAGACCTTAATTGACGAGCCGCTCTGGGTACTCCCCTCGGTGGTTCTGCTGGAGGCCATTCCCAGTGAGGCATCCGGTGTGCTGATTACCGCAGACATCAACACCGGCGATCAGACCAAGATGCTGCTGGCCACCTCAGAAGGTGTGGGCGGCGCCGTAGACGGTACTCCCACCGAAACATTGCTCTGGTCACCGGATAATGTCAAGCTGGTCACCACGTTTAAATCGCCCTGGCGGCGACTGGTCACCCCGGGCAGCGGCACCAAGATCGTACCTTCCACCGGCCGCGAATATGTGCTCAGTGATGACGAGGTCAAGGCTATTACCGAGGCCGGGCTGAAAATTCGCAAAAACTTCAAGCCCGCCCTGGACAAGAACGGCAAGCCCAAGGCCTGGGATATAGAATACGGCTTTGCAAACGGCAAACTGTGGCTGTTTCAGTGCCGCCCGTTTATCGGCAATGAGGATTTCAGCAATATCCCGGCCCTGGCTGGTCTGGATAAGGAGATCAAACAGAACACCAGCAAGATATCGCTGGACGACGCGATCAAATAACCAGGCATCAATTAATTCATAGAGGAAATTAATGTTCTCAGCACATACGTTTAAACGCACTTTATTTCTACCGCTGCTCTGTCTGATGCTGGCCGGGCCCGGTGTTGCTCCCCCTGTCCAGGCCGGAGGAAATCCCTCTATTATCTGGGACGGCTCAGCAATGCCCCAAGGTGTTTTATTTTACTGGTATGAGCCATCCTTTTATACCGGCTTTGCCCCGAGAACCCAGGATCCCAGCAGGGCCCACATCCGGTTATCCCGCGGCAACCAGCTGCGGGTTACCCTGGCCCTGGGCCCGGATGAGCTGGATAACTATGCCAATGACCTGGTACTGCGTGCCGACACCTATCAGCAACTGCAGGACAAGAAAA
>CAZQKF010000329.1:0-3496 GCA_964593645.1 uncultured Desulfobulbus sp. | reverse complement strand
CATAATCCCGAGTTTACGATGCTTGAATTTTACCAGGCCTATGCCACCTACCACGACCTGATGGATCTGACCGAAGAGATGGTCTCCTGGCTGGCCGCCGAGATCACCGGATCCATGGAGGTTACTTACCAGGAAACTTCGGTTAATCTGGCCCCGCCCTGGTGTCGTTTTACCATGGAGGAATCTCTGGTTGAAGTCGGCGGTATTGATGCTGATCTGCTCAAAGATGACGCAGCAGTCATGGCCCTGGCCAAAGAAAAAGGCATTGAATTACAGCCCGGAGCCGGTGTAGGTAAGGCAAAGACCGAACTGTTTGAACTGCTGGTGGAGGAAAAGCTGATCGATCCCACCTTCATTACCTCATATCCCACCGAGGTCTCTCCCCTGGCCCGGAGAAATGAAGAAGACCCCTCAGTGACCGACCGCTTTGAGCTCTTTGTTACCGGCCGCGAAATTGCCAATGCCTTTTCCGAGCTCAACGATCCTGTTGACCAGTATGAACGCTTTGCCAAGCAGATCGAAGATCGGGGAGATGACGAAGAAATCCATCCCGAACTTGACTACGATTATGTCCGTGCCCTGGAATACGGCATGCCCCCGGCAGCCGGTGAAGGTATCGGCATAGACCGGCTGGTTATGCTGCTGACCGATGCGCCTTCCATCCGCGACGTTATTTTATTTCCCCATTTAAAACCGGAAGTTGCAGAACCGGTCAAAAAGAAGAAAAAAAAGAAGGCTAAAAAACAGCACCCAGACGCGGATAAATAAACGTTGTCGTGCATGTGCCGTTAACCTTGAACCCGCAACCCTGAACCCGGAACCGATCCTCCATGTCCTTTGAACGGTTTGTCAGTTTCCGCTATCTGCGGGCCAAACGAAAGCAGAAGTTCATCTCGCTGATCTCTGTTATCTCGGTGCTCGGTGTTGCTGTGGGCGTGATGGCGCTCATTGTCGTGCTGTCAGTCTATACTGGGTTTACAGAGGGATTACGCGACCAGATCATCGGCATAAATGCCCATATTCTGGTGCAGAAGTTCGGCGGTGAAATCGACAATCCGGATCAGCTGAGAAAAGAAGTCCTGTCCGTAAGTGGCGTTGTTGCCGCTACGCCGTATATATACGGTCAGGCATTGATCTCCTCGGGAAAATCTTCGTCTGGTATTGTCCTGCGCGGTATTGCCCCGGAAAGCGCCGGCAAGGTGATTAAACTGGAAAGCCAGATGCTCAGTGGCAGCATTGAGGATCTGGCTACAGACCGCAACCTGCCGGCCATTATTCTCGGCAAGGATCTTGCCGCCCAGCTGCGGGTTGGTGCGGGTTGGAAAATCCGGCTTATCTCGCCAAACGGCCCACTGACTCCGATGGGTGTATTGCCGAAAGTCCGCACCTGCCTTGTGACCGGTATTTTTGAAACCGGGATGTATGAATATGACTCCACCATGGGCTTTGTGAATCTTAAAACCGCACGCGGCCTGGCCGGTATGGACAGAGGTGTACACGGCCTGGAAGTTCGGGTTGCCAATATAGACAAGGCAAACCTCACTGCAGCCGCCATCAAAAAACAGTTGGGCAGCAGCTACTCGGTTCGAGACTGGATGCAGATCAACCAGAATTTGTTTGCTGCGCTCAAGCTGGAAAAAATCGGTATATTCATTGCCCTTGATCTCATCATTTTAGTGGCGGCCTTAAACATTATCAGCGCCCTGGTTATGGTGGTCATGGAGAAAACCCGGGACATCGCTATTTTAAAATCCATGGGGGCCACCACCGGTTCCATCATGCGTATCTTTTTTTACCAGGGTGCAGTGATTGGTTTGTCCGGCACCCTGCTCGGGGTCGGCAGCGGTCTCACTCTCTGCGCCCTGCTCAAACGCTATAAAATTATTGAACTGCCCAGCAACGTGTACCCTATGTCTACTATGCCGGTGAAGGTCGTGCCCATGGATGTGACCGTGATTGCCCTATCTGCTATCCTGATAACCCTGGCAGCAACCCTGTATCCTTCCTGGAAGGCGTCCAGGATCAGACCTGCCGAGGCACTGACGTACGAATAATGAACGATATGCCCCAACAATCTTCAGCACCTTTGCTGCTCCAGACGGATAATATTCACAAGGCCTATACTGCCGGCAGCAATCCGGTGACAGTACTGCACGGCGTAGACCTACAACTTGACCGTGGTGAGATGCTGGCCATTGTCGGAGCCTCAGGGTCGGGGAAAACCACGTTGCTGCAGATTCTGGGCTGTCTGGATGTCCCAGATAAAGGTAAACTTTTTTTTAATGATAGAGAGTTAACCACGATCAGCGAAAATAATCTCAGCAGCCACCGGAACAAAAACGTCGGTTTTATCTTTCAGTTCCATTACCTGCTGCCGGAATTTTCCGCCCTGGAAAATGTCATGATGCCCGGCCTGATTGCCCGGCTCCCTAAAAAACAACTGCAGAGCAAGGCTGCAGGTCTACTGGCCCAAGTCGGTCTTGATCACCGGCTCCATCACCGCAGCGGTGAACTTTCCGGCGGTGAACAGCAGCGTGTTGCCCTGGCCCGGGCCCTTATAATGGAGCCATCCCTCCTGCTGGCCGATGAACCCACGGGCAACCTCGACTCTGCAAGTGGCAGTCAAATCTTTGAACTGCTGACTACACTCTGCCGTACCCAGGATATGTCTGTTATCATGGTTACCCATAACATGGAACTGGCAGCCTCCATGGATCGCTGCCTGACCCTGGCCGACGGACGCCTCGCCGTTCACTGAGGATCTGTATCCTTTTTTCTTCATTTACATTTATTTTTTGCCAAAGACAGTGATAAGATAACGTAAACGACTTTTTCCCTTTCAACATAACCCACAGCTGCAGTATTATGGCAAGCATGTTTCCTGTTCGATGAATATAGATGTGCTCCCGCAGGCAGCCCTGATCCTCGATAATGACGGGCAGGTCGATCTGGCAAATTCCCTGGCCGGTGATCTGTTCAATGAATCCCCGAAAGTTCTCTGCTCGTGGAACATAGCTGCCCTGCTGACCCAATACGACGCAGGCCCCTTCCTCACGTTTCTTGGCAATATCTGCGCCAATCAACCCGACCACTGGGTCGCGCACCTGGTCTACAAGGGAACGATCCGATATGTAGCGCTCAATATCTCCCGGCTGCCCGACAACTCCCTGCTGGCGCTGCTTGAAGATATTACCCTGCGCGAGGAAGAACGTGCCAGAATGGTTCAGCTGACAAATATCCTGGATGCCCAATGCAGACTCAGCCCGGTGGCCATGCTGCTGGTCGGGCCTGAATCAAAAATTCGATCCTTTAACCATGCCTTTCAAAAGATGTGGGACATGCCATCCTGCACCAAAATAGGTCAGGATATCTGGGAACGAATCCAACTTATTGCCGAGCAGGTTGATGATCCAGAGCCGTTTTTAGGAATTATCCAGCAGGTCTTGACCCAACAGCTGATACAGATCAACGACACCATAGAACTAAAAGACGGTCG
>CAZQKF010000328.1:0-3507 GCA_964593645.1 uncultured Desulfobulbus sp. | reverse complement strand
TCCACCGGGTAGTTGTCCGGGCTGAAACGCCGGCCAGATTCACTGAGTTTTTCCTGCAATTCCAGGGCCAGGGTATCGATGTCCTCAAGAATCAAGGCCACTGCATCCTCGGCCCGCTTAACATCTCCCTGTTCCTTCAGTACTCGTCCTGCACTGCGGGCACTACGCACAGTGCGGTTTGCATTGCTAACCGACAGCATTTTACGACCAAACAGAGCACCAAAAATGGTTGCACCTATGGACAGAGCTGTATCAATACCCCTGGCCTTTACATCCCCTTTTTCCTTGTCCACCCGGACGTCCGCCTTGTCCAGCCTGGCTTCCAGCTGTCGCTGTTTTTTTGCATACCGCTCTTTAATCTTCTCCGCTGCAAGCTCCTTTTTATCGCGAAGCATATCCGTCAGTCGGGCAGTAAACTGAGACTCGGCTTCTCCAGGCTTAGAATGCAGTTTAAGGGTGGCTACCTTTATCAGGGGAAGTTTCATGGAGTGATACAGGAAATCATCAAATCCCTTTTCCAGGCTACGCATGTTTTTCATGACGCTGACTGCCGGAGAAAGCTGGCCAAAACGGCTGTTGTCAGCAGGCTGATCTGTGCATTGCTCCAAATCTACGGTTTCCTCTTCTGCCCGCTGCCAGTTTATTTCAGCATCTTCAGCAGCAACCGGCAGTCGAAAGCAGACCTGCCTGACCTCATCAATCCCCTGGCTTTGTTTAAAAAAACGAACTGAAGCCGTCCCAACCAGGCTCGGGGCATAATTACACTTTTCCACGGGCACAGCAGGCGGCAGGAAACATTGATCAATAGCAGCGGCAAGCATGGGCGGGGCCAGGCTGAATTTTTCAGTACCACGGGTTTGGGACGGTGATATTGAATCATAAATTTTGCTGCTGTCTGCAGATGGCAGCAACTTGCCGAGCTCCCGCAAAGAAATAGGTCCTTTCAGATACGACATGACCCAGCGGGTTTCAAACAGTACGGGTTCATCCTGATGGGCAGAGTAGAGTAAAAAGGTGCGGCCCCGCATGTCCGAGAGCATTCCCCGGATTTGTTGCTCGCTGAACGTATTCGAACTGCCGGCAATTCCGGCCATGACTCGATCCTGATCCTGCCTGGTCTGCAGACGTCCGACAAACCAGGTACCGATATTGGACAGCCCTTTATAATCCAGATCAACCGGATTCTGTGTGGCAAGAACAATGCCCAGCCCATACGCTCTGGCCTGTTTCAACAACAGAAGCATGGGCTTTTTGGAAGGCGGATTGGCACTGGGTGGAAAGTAGCCGAAGATTTCATCCATGTACAACAGGCAACGCAGACCGCTGCTGCCCTCCTGCTGCCGCATCCAGGCAATCAACCTGCCCAGCAACATGGTGACAAAGAACATCCGTTCATCATCACTTAAATGGGCAATGGAAAAAATAGAGACCTGCGGTTTGCCGGTGCTGCTGTAGAGAAAATCCTCTATGCGCAGCGGTTTACCTGTTGTCCAGCCGCTGAAGGCCGGACTGGCCAGGATATTATTGAGCTGCATAGCAAGATCCATCCGCTTGGACTGCGGATAAAATACATCCGTGGCCAGGCTGCCTATCTTGGCAAAAGGGGGATTAACCACTGCGCTGATCAACACTTCAAGGGCCAGGTTCTGCTGCTTGCGCCAGTAATACACAACAATTGAGGAGAGTAAAATATGCTCCCGGCTTTTTAAGGGATCCGCCTTGATCCCCACCAGGGCAAGGATAGAGCTGACCGCAGAATTCACAAGACCGGCAACAGTATCATTATCCTGCATCACCTCCGGACTCGGAGCCTCCATGCTGTCCAGTACCGATACCGGCCGCCCGGAACTGCTGCCGGGTGTATACACCTCAAAATCAACCCCTTGCCGCATGCGGGCAATACGTGCACCGTCCTGATCCCAGTCAGCCAATCCCTTTTTCCAGGTCGCAGCAGTGTCGGCGGCAAGCTGATCTCGACTGATCCCCTTTTGTGCCGCCGTCCCCTCATCGACCCAGGGCTCAAAATCTGCCGGGGCAAGATCTGGAAAGGAAAGCAGCAGATTGGTCATATCCCCCTTGGGATCAATGACAATGGACGGCAGGTTGTCCATTGCCGCCTCTTCAATCAGATCAATACCCAGACCGGTCTTGCCGCTGCCGGTCATACCAATTAAAGCGGCATGAGTGGTTAAATGCTTGTTCTTGTAGAGCAGGGGTCTGGTTGTTGTTTCGTTGCTTACTGGGTCGACTTCACGCCCAAGATAAAAAAGATCCATTTTTTCATACTGCTCTGCACCGGCCATGAACTTCCTCCGAAAGAAAACTCTAATGTGTTGAACTGTATGCCGCTTTCTGATTGAATGGACATACACTACTACTTAAAAATATTCAGGAGCAACCATGAACCGCAGGGATCCGGTTACTGATTTCTATAAAGAACAATTACCAGAAGCAGAGCGTAAAAACAACATCCTTACCGCTCCCTGTCCCTTCTGTCTGCAAAACGGCAGAGAAACACAGGGCACTGTTGTTGTTTTTCTGAACCCTGAGAGTTATTTCTACGGCTATTTCCGCTGCCTGCAGCGCTGTTCTCCCGGTGGATTCCCGCTCCACTTCGCCCGTCAGCACCATGGCGATATGGAAAGAGTACCAGGCTTTGACCCGGATCGCGATTACGCAGTCAGCCAGGTCGACTACCCCATCAAAAATCTCAACCATGAGCTTCTCGATTTCATGGACAAACTGACCGATGATCAGCTTGTTCGCTTCAACGCCTCCTCCATCTCCGGATCCGTGCTCAGGGAAATGCTGATCGGCTATAACGGCCGATACCTTGTCTACCCATATATTCAGGAAGATGGCAACTGTTATGCAGCCCGATGTGTCCATCCCGAGCGGCCTGATGATACCTTCTGGTATGGGGATGAATCATTTTTTGGCGAGCAGTTCCAGATTTTTAATGTTGAGGAGATCCTGCGCTGCGAAAACGGCAGCCTGATTATTACTGAAGGTGAAGATAACCTGCTCACCTTAAAACAGCTCGGCCTGCCCGCCATTGCCCTGCCCACGGCAGCCGACTTCATCCATATAGATGCCAAACGACTGACCTGGATTAAAACCGTATTCCTCTGTGTTAACCATACTCCGGAATCTGAAACAGCAGCCCGGGAACTGGCCACCCGGCTTGGGTATAAAATCAGGCTTATCCGCTGGTCCGATGATGCACCAAAACACTATAACCTGATGCAGTTAGCCATAGATGCTGGTGAAGCGTTTCAAAAAGAAGTGTTTACACTTATTCGCAAGGCAAAATCCTTTTCTCCCTTTGCCTCACCGGAGCGGGAATTTCTCCATTTCCAGGAACAACTTACCCTCGAGGCCGGGGACAGCTTCCAAACCATGACCTCAGGATTTCCCAGGCTTGACCAGGCCCTGGGTGGAATTCACGGCATAAATATCATGGGCGGGCTGCCCAAGGCCGGCAAATCCACCTTTTTTATCCAGATA
>CAZQKF010000327.1:0-3508 GCA_964593645.1 uncultured Desulfobulbus sp. | reverse complement strand
TGGGAAGATGCCTACTTCGGTCACTTCACGGCAGCCTCCAAGGGCAGTCGGCCCATTGTGGTCAGTTATGGATCAAGCCCGGCCGCAGCAGTACATTACAGTGAAAAGCCGTTGACCGAGGCACCTACCGAGGCAGTGGTCAGTGACGGCTCAGCCTTTCGTCAGATAGAGTTTGTCGGCATCCTGAAGGGCACAAAAAAACCGGTTCTTGCGCAAAAACTGGTGGACTTTATGCTCAGTCGACCGTTCCAGGAGGGCATTCCCTTGCAGATGTTTGTCTTTCCCGTCAACAGGACTGCAGCGCTGCCGCCGGTCTTTGTCAAATATGCACAGACGGCCAAACATCCAGCTGTTGTGGACCCGGCGGCCATTGAAAAAAACCGGGAGCAATGGCTGGAGGCATGGACAACGACGGTTCTGCGCTGAGGAGAAGTGTTGGCTCACGCAAAGGCGCAAAGGTTTTTTCTCGTTTTCTCGTTCACACGCTCCTGCGTGGGAATGCATACTTTGCCCTGGTTTTGGGCCGGTGCTCAAAGGGATAACATCGCACCGAGCTGATTGAAAAGATCTTACTGTATTGCCGCCATTGTTTTTACACAACATATCGGCTGAAACAGCGATGGTATCCCCTACTTTTTACTCATCCCATGTTCCGCGTGGCAATACAAAAAACCTTTCGGCATGAGCAATAAAAACCTTCTTTCTCCCAGGCAGCTCCTGCTTGCAGCCCCCCTGCTCTTTCTTGCCCTGTTTTATTTCTATCCCCTGACCAAAATTTTTTATATCAGTTTTTTCCCGGAAGGGAGCTTAAACAACAGCGGCCTGATCCGATTTTTTACCACGCCTGCCTACCTGCGTATCCTCTGGTTTACCTGCTGGCAGGCGGCCCTGTCTACCCTGCTGACCCTTGTTGTTGCATTGCCCGGAGCCTATATTTATGCCCGCTACCGCTTTCCCGGTAAGGGGCTGATCCGCGTTTTGACCACTGTTCCCTTTGTCCTGCCTACCGTGGTGACGGCTGCGGCCTTTCGGGCTCTGCTGGGCAGCGGGGGCTTAGTGAACAGCAGTTTGATGCACTGGTTTCAGCTTGACTCCCCGCCCATTCAGATTGACCAGACCATTTCCTTTTTTATCCTGGCTCATATTTTTTATAATTATGCCCTGGTCATGCGTATTGTCGGCGGCTTCTGGGCAGGCCTCTCGCCGGAGTTGCAGCAGGCTGCAGGCATGCTTGGCGCCTCTCCCCGTCAAATCTTTACCAAGATCACCCTGCCCCTGCTCATGCCGGCCATTGGTTCGGCCGCCCTGCTGATCTTTATCTTCTGTTTTACAAGCTTCGGGGTTGTTCTTATCCTCGGCGGCCCTACCCATGCAACCCTGGAAGTAGAGATCTATCGCCAGTCCATTCAGCTGTTCAACCTGCCCATGGCGGCCACTCTTTCGCTCATCCAGATCCTGATCAATTTTTTCCTGATGTGGCTGTATGCCCGGATCTCAAATAATAATGACCTCTCCTGGTTCGGCAGCAGCAGTTCCGGCAAACTGCAGACCGCCCGCAGCCTGACTGCACGATGTTTCCTTACTGCCAACCTGCTGTTCATGGTTGTGTTACTGCTCACCCCGCTGCTTGCTCTTATTTTACGTTCATTGATAGGCAATAATGGTTTAACCTTTTCCTATTACGCAGCACTGCTCACAAACAGAGGGGACTCTCTTTTTTTTGTCCCCCCGTTTACCGCCATTCTCAACTCGGTTAGCTTTGCCCTGGCCACCATGCTGCTAGCCCTGATGCTCGGTCTGTCGGCAGCCTCCTTTCTGGCCCTGCCCTCTCCAAAGAATAAAAAATCCGCCCTGTGGGATGCCGTCATCATGCTGCCCCTGGCCACCTCAGCAGTTACCCTGGGATTTGGCTACATCATCACCCTAAACAAGGCGCCGCTCAATCTGCGCGATTCCGTACTGTTAATTATTCTGGCCCATACCCTGGTGGCCTTTCCCTTTGTTATCCGCTCCCTGCTGCCCAGCCTGCGCAGGATACCGACCGCACTCCGGGAGGCAGCAGCCCTGCTCGGAGCCTCGCCGCTTCAGATTCGTCTGACCATAGACCTGCCGCTGCTGAAAAATGCGCTGCTCACTGCGGCTGTGTTTGCCTTTGCCATCAGCATGGGTGAGTTCGGGGCTTCAAGCTTTGTCACCCGGCCCCAAACCCCGACCCTGCCCGTGGCAATATTCCGTTATTTAAGCAAGCCCGGTGAGCTTAACTATGGCCAGGCCATGGCCATGAGTGTTATCCTGATGCTGGTGACCGCCCTTGCCTTTCTTGTCATGGAAAAACTGCAGTCCCGGGAGAACCGATGACCACTCTGCTGCTCGCTGACAGCCTGTGTAAATCATACGACGGAACAACCGTTGTCTGTGAGCTCTCTCTAAAGCTTACCAAGGGTGAAATTCTCTGCCTGCTTGGCCCTTCCGGTTCCGGCAAGACCACCCTGCTCCGCCTGCTGGCCGGTCTGGAACAGCCGGATTCCGGACAACTCCTGTTTGAGGGCAGAGATATTGCCGCCACCCCGCCCCATAAGCGCAACTTCGGCATGATGTTTCAGGAATACGCCCTGTTTCCCCACAAAAACGTGGCCGATAATATCGGATTCGGCCTGGAAATGGCCAAATGGTCAACAGAGCAGCGGCAGCAGCGAATCCGGGAGATGCTGTCCCTGGTCGGTCTGGAGGGCAAGGAAAAGCGATGTATTGATGAGCTGTCCGGAGGAGAACGGCAGCGGGTGGCCCTGGCCCGCAGCCTTGCCCCCGGTCCCCGGCTGCTGCTTCTGGATGAACCGCTGGGCTCACTTGACCGGGTGCTCCGCGACCGGCTGGCAGGAGAAATTCGTGCTATTTTAAAGAGTCAAGGGGTCACAGCGGTCTTTGTTACCCATGACCAGGCCGAGGCCTTTGCCGTAGCCGATACCATAGCAATCCTTCGCCAGGGATGCCTGGAGCAATGTGCCGCTCCCGAAGTGGTGTACCGCAGGCCGAAAACCGCCGCAGTGGCCGCCTTTCTCGGCTTTCGCAACCTGATCGACTGCACACGCTATCCACTGACAACAGTATTTTCCCAACTACCGCCGGATCTGCAGGCCTATACGAAAATACTCCTGCTCCGTCCGGAAGGAGCCCGGATACAGAACAGAGAAAACACACACAACAGGCCGGTAGAACTCCGCGGCCGGGTCGCAAAACGACAGTTTCAGGGGCAGGTCTATGCCATGGATATCCAGGTAAATAATCTGCTGCTCCACTTTGATCTGCCCATTGACCCGGCACCGCCCCAGATCGGCCGGGAAATTACCCTGAACATCAACCCGTCATCAATGATCCAGCTGCTGGAGCAGACAGGATGAAGGCGGTTCTCTTTGCCAACGGAAAACTGGGTGCCCGGGCGATTGCCCGGGAGTTTTCAGCCCACGCAGAGTTAATCATTGCCGTTGACGGTGGTATCCGCCATTGTGAA
>CAZQKF010000326.1:0-3514 GCA_964593645.1 uncultured Desulfobulbus sp. | reverse complement strand
GATCGTGCACAACTACAGGAGTTTCGTCTCCAGGCTGAGGAGTCGGGAATGGACGTGCTGGTGGAAGTACATAATGAGCAGGAACTGGAATCTGCCCTTGCTGCCGAGAGTGGTTTGATCGGCATTAACAACAGAAATCTTAATGACTTCAGCGTTGACCTGGATACGACATTTCGCCTGCAGCGTGAAATTCCGGGCGGTATCCCCGTGGTCAGTGAATCCGGGATCTCTTGTCGCGAGGATATACTTCGCCTGAAGGAAGCCGGTGTAACTGCCGCCCTTATCGGTGAGAGTCTGATGCGCAGCCGCGCCCAGGGCGAAACGCTTCAACAGTTTGCAGGATTATGAAATCAGCCAGAATTCGAATCAAGATGTGTGGTACCACAGGCATCGAAGACGCAATGGCTGCTGTGGATGCCGGAGTGGATGCTCTGGGCTTTATTTTTTATGAAAAAAGTCTACGCAATGTTGATCCTGAAACCGTCCGGCAGATCATTGACCAGCTGCCGCCCTTTATCGATACCGTTGGAGTCTTTGTCGACCGTGACCGTGAGGAAGTAGAGGAAATTATTCGTTACTGCCGTCTAGGCTATGCCCAACTCCATGGACAGGAATCACCGAAATACTGTGAACGGCTGGCTCGTTTTGCCCCGCCCTGCCAGGTGTTGAAGGCCCTGCGGGTGGGGGAACATTCTTCAGCAGCAGATATTTCACCTTATAACGACCATGTGAAGGGTTTTCTCCTTGATACCTATCAGAAAGACAGTGTTGGCGGAACCGGAAAAACTTTTGACTGGTCTCTTGTTAACCAGTTGAATATACGTAAAACCTGGATTCTGGCAGGCGGTCTGAATGTTGACAACGTGACCAAAGCCATTCAAGCCGTGATGCCCTATGGGCTGGATGTAAATTCAGGGGTTGAGAAACGTCCCGGCGAAAAAGATCATGAAAAAATTAAGAACTTTGTCCGTAGGGTTCGGGAGCTCGAGTAGCAGTTGCCTTTCACCTCTTATCCCGGGCAATGACAAGTGCGTCCGGGTACCCGATCTGTTCCAACTCGACTTCATATTGCCGAGCCTGTTTGAGCGAGACTCCGCTGAAGACCATAACTCGGTACAGGCTGATTCCGGCCGCTGGAAATTGCTGAATAATGACATCGCGGCCTTTAGCGGAAAATTTTTCCGCTAGTTTGCGTGCATTTTGCTTATGTTCAAAAGCTCCAACCTGAATATAAAAAATTCCTTTGTTAAAATCCTGATGAACGAGTTTTCGTTTCTGTTTGGTCTTTGTTTTCGCCTGAGTCGTTTTTTTCAGTTCTTCGCCCAAGGCCACAATTTCAACCTGGCCCGTTCCCTGCTTGAGTATCCCCAGTTCTTTTGCCGCAGTATGGGTCAGGTCGATAATTCGTTTGCGGACAAATGGGCCCCGATCGTTAATCCGAACCACTGTTGATTTGCCGTTGCTGAGATTTTTGACCAGCAGCATGGTGTTCATGGGCAGGGTTTTATGGGCTGCAGTGTGGCCGTACATGTTATACGTCTCGCCATTGGCCGTCTTACGTCCGTGGAATTTTTTTCCATACCATGAGGCAAGGCCTTTTTCGCTGTATCCTTCAGCTGTAGGAAGAGGATAGTAGGTGCGACGCTCAATAACGTAAGGTCGCTGAGTGGCTTTTTTCTTAGCTGTTGTTCGTTTGTAGGGCTTGATTCCGTTATTGGGGATTTTGCTGCTGCAGCCACTTGCAGCAAGGAGCAGGGAGAGAATTGAAAAGAAGAGTATTGTTTTTTTCATTGCAGCAGGAAAAAATTATCTGATCGGCACTGTGTCGATTTGTTCCGTCGGCAGCAGGTGGAGAAAGCGGCGCTCATAGAACAACCCGGCTGGCCCTGGGGTATGTGGTGTATAGGGGAGCATTCCTGTTCCGCAGCCCTTGAGGTTGTCAAAGAGTACCTCATCGTCTTCATCAACTGCAGAAAGGCGCAGATCCAGAATGGGGCGAAAAACCTTGATAATTCCGTCACTGTCACGATCAATCAGGATATCTTCCCAGCGACGTTGACCAAAGCCAAGGTACCAGATGCCGGGTTTCTCCTGACCGCTGATGCTGTCGGCCATGGCAGGCTCCAGTTCATCCTCATCACTGTACAAATTATGTTCCAGAAATGTTTCCACTCTTGAACTGGACTGGACAGTGAGACGATCCCAGGCATCAACATCTTCCTGGTAGCTGAGCAACAGGTGGCTTGGCCTGTCATTAAATCCCCACTGTGCATGACAGACCTGGCAGTCCACCTGTCCTTTATACCGGGTATGGGCGGGATGGCTGAGTTGAGGAACCTGGTGATCCTTGCCGGTTGTAACAGATCGTAAAATTAACTGATCACCTTCTCGGCGTAGTCCGGGCAGGGGAGGAACATCCTTACCCGTTAAAGAATGGCAGTCCCGGCAGGTGACAGGTGGGCGGCGGCCGGAGAGCTGATCACCGCTATGGCAGTCAAGGCAGGTCAGGCCCCGCCGGCGGTGAATATCCTGGGCAAGCTGATGCAGTTCCACCCCGTAAGGCCGGAGAAATGGTTCCTTGGTCGTGTATGGAGTTCTGTATTCCCAGTTATAATCATGTTCATATCGGCCGGTAAAATCACTGCCCACATGGTTGGCGTAATGGCAACTTAAACATTGCTGCTCACCCGGGCGTATGAACGAATGACTCTGCAGTTTACCGTCAACAAACTGCATGTGGCAGGAAGCGCAGCCAATTCCCCGCTGTACATAGGGATACTGATCCCCGGCTGTGTACACATGGCAGCGCAGGCAGCGGCGGCGCAGCATATCATCGACAAGCTCATTCGCAGTGGACGGCCGGGTCGAGGCAGGGATATCCGTCAGTCCTGTCAGAGGTGGCTGCATGCCAAAATGACTGCGCACCAGGTTCACCGCATTGCGCAAGGTATAATGAGAGGAGTCCGCACAGCGCCTCAGCTGTTGACTATGGCAGCTGCCGCAGGCCGCAGCCATAGTAGCAGGCGAGGCAGGTGCCGGGAGCATCTTTCTATGGGCCGCGTATTTATCTGTAGTCCCATTATTACCCTGGTGACAGCTGGTGCAGGCCAGGACATGGTTGCTGTCCAGTTGAATATCTGCGTGACAGCTCCGGCATCCCGGCAGTTGCGGGGCAGATGTGCTACCGGTCGCTGCAGGTGAAGATGCCGGGTCAGGGATTTGCTCTTGACCTATGCATGTACCTGCGAACAAAAGCAGGAGAGCTGAGAAGAAAATGAAATAGCTTTTCATAATCTTGACACCTTACCATAAAGTTGCTAAATCAATAAACCTCAAATTTTTGCTGTGGTTTGCCGGCTGAGCTGAAAAGAGAGTCAGGCTGCATAAACAGCGGTAATTCATGGCAGGACAGTGTAGAGTAATGATTGAAAGGTAGCCGAAACAGAATATTCTGGGCCACTGTACCTCAACAGGTAGAGGGTGTGATTCGTAATCACAATGTAGCCGGTTCGAG
>CAZQKF010000325.1:0-3516 GCA_964593645.1 uncultured Desulfobulbus sp. | reverse complement strand
AACGACCTCATACGGAAACAGGGAAATACGCACCTTGCCGCCGCCATACCGGAGCAGAAGCAAGCGCGCCGTTTCCGAAGCCCCAACCGCAAGACCGGTTACCTGCAGCACAGGTGCGCCGATGGCCCGAACCAGAAGTTTGACCTTGGATCGTATCCGGGGTACATCCGCTTCTTTTTCAATAACCAGAGTCAGAACATGGTGGGGTTTTTCCGGATTCATTGTCTCTCCCATTGCCACAGACACAGGGCAGCATCATCTGCGACCACCCGGTTGCGCGAAAACAGAACCTGGGTCAACAATGCAGGGTCAAGGCGTGAGGATTCTGCAGCCCGGAGTTCCTTAAGCTGTGCACTCACCCATTGCCGGTCAAACGGGGTCAATCCATCGGAATGGAGTAAACCGGCAGCACTGCTGGAAACCTTATACACGGTATCAGCCCCCTGAATCAACAGGCCGCCCTCAACAGCCAACGGATCCGGCAAAGACAACAGCATATCATCTACCATCAGGTATCCCCCGATGTTGCCGATACGGCAGCAGCGTATCTCAAACAGCAGCCGATCAAAGCGCAAGACAAAAACTGCGGTTGCAGGTTCTGCTGCAAACACCTCGGAAAGAGACTCCATGATATGATCCGGCGGCCAGATCATATCAAGACGAGCAAGTTTCTCCTTAATGAGTTCGGTCTCTCCGCCGCCCCTGCCCTTGCCCGGGCTGTCAACCAGGACAATGCGGGTGAACCGGCTGTCTGAGTCGATAAAAACACCATCGCCGCATGGACTGGTTTCCGAGCGGCCGCAAACCAGGGCGGCAGCATCCATATCACCCACAGCAAACAGACCCGGCACATCCTCCCCGGGCCAGCACCGGGCAGTAATAACGGTGCCCTGCTGCTCCGTTTCGGCAAGGACGACCTGACATCCGTCTTGTGGGTCAGCTCCGGAACAGCAGGCAAAACGATCCATCAGCCGCGAAACAGAGGCCAGCCCCGTTCCGAGGCCCGTCAGTGAATGATATCCTCCCTGGGGCCCCTGCAAAACTTCAGACACGTTGCAGATCCCCGGCCCCGTGTCCATGGAACAGATGGTCAGTACCGGAACCTGATCAATAACCTGACCGCTGATGCGAAGCATACCACCAGTAGTTTTATGATCAAGATGGTTATGAGCAAGTTCACTGGCAACCAGACGCACTTCGGCCCGTCGCTGGTCGGCAAAGCCCAGCTGCATCGCCTTTTCCCCGGCACTGTGTCGGGCAAGGGCCACGTCAGCTTCACTGCAGATGAAAAACTCACTGCAGAGAACCATCATGACCTCCATACGTTCTATTTTCCTCCAGTCTAACCATAGCCTGTTCCACGTCCAGAGCAAAGGCAAGATCCGGCAACTTGATGCCGAAATCGAGCAGGGTCATAACTACGGGCACAGAAAGCCCTGCAAGAATCAGAGCCGCATTCTGTAGTTTAAGGGTTCGGGCCAACTGCTGCAGGTGATCGGCTAAAAAGGAGTCCATCACCTCAAGACTCTGCAGATCAATGATAACCCCGAACAACTCCTGGCTATTCACGGCCTCGCTGACCCGGTCCTGCAGAACACGCACTGAAGAGTCATCAATCTCCTCTTCAATGGAGACCAGCAGGATCCCTCCCAGGGAAAAAATGGAAAACGATTTCACAACAAGTTACTTTGTGTGCTCACTGTGACTGGCACCGACCTCAATGAGTGAGGCAACCCGGTTCATTCGCTCCTTGCGCTCGGCAAGTCGGCCGATGGCATAGTGCAGGCCGTCGGTCATCCGGGCCCGGACAATAATATTATCAAGATCAACATCCCCCTCGCTGATCACCCGGGCAATATGCGGTCCCACCCCGGTCAGGATGGTTTCACACCCCATGAGCCGGACTGCACCCGCTGTCTGCAGGACATGGGAGGCCACCTCGCTGTCCACGGTGGGAACTCCGGTAATGTCGATAATCACAAAAGAAGAACGGGTCTGCTCAATAGACTCCAGCAGCCGCTGCATGGCAATATGGGCCCGGTGACTGTCCAGGGTGCCGACCAGGGGCAGGGCAACAACCCCGTCCCACACCTCGATGACCGGGGTGGAGAGCTCAAGGATTTCGTCCTGGAGATGACGGATATCCTCTTCCCGTTTTTTGAGGATCTCCTCTTTCTGCTCCATGATGATGCGGTCTTTTTCAAGCCGCTCGGAGATGTCGATAAAATTTTCCACGCAGCCGATAATCTCGCCTTCAAAGTTGCGCAGCGGACGGCTGGTAAACTCGATGGGCACCTCCCGGCCGTCAATATGGAGCATGGTCTCGCCATGATTCACAGTATTGCTGCCGGTGGCAATTTTACAGGTACACTGATCCGACCTGCACATGGGGGTATCAAAGATCTCGTAACACTTCCGGTCAAAACAGTCGCCCGGGCTCTTGCCCACCATTCGGGCCCCGGCCGGGTTGATCATCAGGATATTATTATCCATATCAGTGACAAAAATACCCGAGGTAATGGCATTAATAATCTCAGAGAGAAAACCTTCATCCAGGTCAATTTCAGAAATATCTTTCATGGACTACTCCTTTTTTTGAAACCACGAAATACACGAACTACACGAAAAAACGGACTAAAATTACACGATAATTCTTTGTATGGTTGCTTTCGGGTAATGGCCAAAATTGATGAGCAGGCCAAGCCGTAAGCTGGATGCTTTGAGGTAGTTGAAGACCTGTGCCTCGTTCTCGCGACTGAGTTTTTGTACAGCTTTCAATTCAACTATTATTTTCCCAAAACACACAAGATCAGGTTTGTACGTCTGCGTAAGCGGCTGCCCTTTATACGACAGATTTAAAACCGGCTGGGAGGTAAAAGGAACTCCGCATCGCTGAAGTTCCCGTTCCAGACATTCCTGATATACCGCCTCCAGAAAACCACACTCCATCTCACGATACACCTCAAACACAGCTCCTTGAAGAGCATAACACTCCTGCTTATACAGAATTTCGCAAACTGCACATGAAGCCATATCTTTAAATGTTTCGTGTATTTCGTGGTTTCGTATCTTAAATACTCTCCACTGCCGCAAACTCCGGTTCGTGGAGCGGGATGATGTAGTCGGCCATATCCCGTACTTTAAGCATCATGTTGTAGGCATCATAGCTGTTAATGTTGGTGCCCGGCGGGATAACTTCCATTTCCATGGCCTTGATCTGAATGGGCGGTTCAAAGTTTTCCCTGATCACACAGAAGCCGGTGATGGCGGTTTTTCCCTTGGCCGTATCAATAAACACGGTCATGCCGCCGGGAGTATGGGCCGGGGTGTGCATGACCGAAATGCCGGGAAGCAGTTCCTGGTCTTCCTTGACCACCTCTATCTGATCCGCCTCTCGGATCTCAAAGATAAAATCCTCTACATAGCGGTAGTCCAGGGGATGGGGATTGGAGATGGTGGCCAGTTCCTTTTCGTGGATATAAAACCGGGCATTGGCACATTTGTAATCGTTTTCAC
>CAZQKF010000324.1:0-3527 GCA_964593645.1 uncultured Desulfobulbus sp. | reverse complement strand
GTCCCGGTTAATCCGGACGTCTACGGCAATCTGTTCAAGCAGGGGATGATTGGCAAAAATATCCAGTGCATCACTGAGCACACTGTTTTCCGCCGGCAGGGAACGGATGACATCGGTATCAATTTGAAGGCGCAGCAGGCCAATCCCGGCCAGGCCGCAGCAGAACAGCAGGGCAATAATGAGCAACCGGTACTGTATGGAGATATTTGTTCTTTTCACATTATCCACAAGCGGCCCTTACCATTTTTATGTATTACCCAAGACAAACCAGGCAATACTCCCCAGCAGAACCAGGGCCGCTGCGTGACTGACAACAATTATTTTTTTATGATAATGAAACCATTCATTCAGTCGTTGAATCCGCTGCAGGCCGCCTAAAAAGCGGCGTATTGCATCAATTTTTACCGTATGATTATCTGTCGGCGAATTACTCTGAAACCCAATCATGGGATGCAGGGCAAAGAACTGATTATTTTCCTGTTTGAGCAGACCGTCATAGGGAGTGCCCTGCCAGGGGACCTGCACCAGATGTTGGGCAAAATCACGGGTTACGGCGTACGCATGGGTGAGACACTGATAGCGTATCCGTACCAGAGACGGGCTGGCTGTCCTGGTCATTTGGCGGACAATACAGCCCAGAAACAGTGCATTCCAGCCGGGAATCATCTGTAGACCGGTTAAGGCCCGGCCAAGATTTTCTTCATCAACACCCTGAAAGACGATATCATCTTCAAAGATAAGGATGGTTTCAGCACCCGCTGCTATTGCTTTTTCCATGCAGAGCAGATGCGACTGATAAATGCCCTGTTCCGGGTTATCCGGATGCTTCTCCACCAGGACAAACTCTACACGATCCTGTAGACCGACCCGGGCAAACTCTTTTTGGGCAGTATGACGCCGATCATGCCGCTGCTCTACAGAGATACAGTATATTTTGTCGAAAAAATCCCAGACGCCGGTGTAATCCACGGTTGCCTTTCAGAACAAATTTGTTGATAGTAGCCTTATGAAACAGAACAAAAACCTGGCCGGCAGGCTTGCAGACAGGTTGCTGAACAGACCCTTTGTGGCCGCAGCGGTTCACGACCATGCCGACCTGAGCGCATTTGGGGAGAAACCGTCGCTGCGTATTATCCTCGGCCTGCTGGCCATCGGTCTGAGCTATCTCATCGGCTGGCCCGCCGTTGCAGGGCTGGGTATAGTTGCCGTCAAACTGCACCAGCCCTGGATCGCCGTTATCGGCGGGCCACTGACCTACGGCCTGTCCCACCTGGTTTTTATCCTGGGCATGTATTTATGCGGCGCCGAGTACTCCGTTATATTCCTGCGCTGGCTGAGTCGAAAGGGGGTAGAGCAGCTGCAGCGTTGGGATAGCTGAGAACCTATTACCCTCACCCTGTCGGATCGTTCCGCACCCAGTCCGGCACCTGTAAGCGGCCGCCGCTGACATCACGCATTTGTACCCCCCGCAGATATTCCACTGGTTCACCTCTGCTATCAACAAGGTCAATATCAAATTCCAGCTCAGTTCCCCGGCCGACAACAACCTTGACCACGGCCCGGTATTGGTTGTCCGGCTGTACAGGAAAAACAACATGGCGAGAGATAAATCCCACCGGAAAGGGAACACAACCGGCAAAGCGCTGTCCCCAGGCACAGGCTGCATGTAAGGCACTGTCCAGGAGAAAGGGAGAGCCAAGATCCTGCTCAACTTCCCGGCCGCAGTACGCAGGGGTTTGAATCTCGGCCACCACGCCCGAAGGAAAAATATCGACCTCAAGCAGGTTTCGGTATGCAGGGCCAAAGGGAATTAATTCTCTATACAGCCTGTCTCCGGAGATGGTAAAGGACTGCTGCTCAACAGGCAGCTTTATTTGTATCGCTTCCCATTCCCTGTTTTTTCCCGCACCGAAATAAACCGAGCCATGCTCGACCAGTCTGACAAAGGTACCAGTCTGCATCCTGCTGAACAGCCCGGCCCGAACTACACTGTTTTTTGTTTCCTCCAGCTCAACAATGACCTCAAGCTGATCCGTCTCACTGGGAATTTCAAGAAATCGGGAAAACCGCCCTTTCTCCATTGCCTGAATATTGAGCGTAGGGAACCGGCTGCGTGCCTCTTCGGCCAGCAACAACAAACTTTCAACGGCGGGAAAAACGGGACGACCGGCAAAGCAGTGATCTCTGAACCAGGGCTGAATTTCAAGCTGAACTTTACGGCTGATCCTGTCCATCAGCGGGGAAAGGACGCCCATAATTTACGGGTTTTCTGATCTATTTCAACCGGCACAGACTCCATGTTGACGGCGCAGTGCCGGGTAAAACCGGTGCAGATAATTTCACCGCTTTCGGCATTGGTAATCAGGTAATCAAACTGCAGCTTGACCAGTTCAAGGGTACCGGGACGGGTATAAATGTACATCAGATCATCATAAAACAGGGGCGTAAAATAATTTACCTCAATCTTGATGATCGGGTAGATAAAACCACTCTCTTCAATCTTTTTATACGGATAGTCGGCCTGGCGCATGAGCTCTGCCCGGCCAAACTCGAAAAATTTCAGATAGTTGGCATGATACACGACCTGGGAACGATCCGTGTCCACATACAGGGTGCGCAGCTCACACCGATGCCAGATCAGGCCGGAATTAGTGTCACGCACATGGGAGGGATGATCGGATACAGGTTCCGGGATAAAGGGTTTGGGACGCATGATCTTTCCAAAAAATCTATAAAGGTTATGCTGACAACACACTTGCTCTGTTCTTGAACTGCTGTGCTGCTTCGCTCTACTTTGCCGGAACAAATGGGAATAGGCTTCATTATGACTGCTCAAGGTCATATCATTGTGACATAATGAATAAAGCAGGTCAAGTACATGACGCAGCCAGTCGAAAATGCAACATATCCATGCTCCTCATGGCAACGGTCATTATCCTGAAAAACGGTGAGAACATTGAATCGGCCTGTTCCAAACAGCTGCAAAAACTTGTTATTGAATAGACAAAAAAAATGCTTCAATCTATACTATAAATGTTAATCACTGGTGGAATCATTTTTTACTGACAATCACTCAACTCAAAGGGAAAAAATGAAATTTTCAATTTCTCCTGCATTCGTGCTCCATTTCCTCATCCTTTCATTTTCAGGCCTCTGGATAACTATTTTTTCTTTTTCCTGTCTTGCCGGAGAGGGAAAAGCTACCAGCAAGGCCGTCAACACTCCTTCCAACAACGCAAATTCTCAGATAGTTTTCATCAACCCGGAGACAGGTGAGCTGGATCAGGATGCTGCCACAGCCTCAGAGGAGTTAACCTTGCACACTGATGTGAAAGCCCCAGCGCCGGAACAGTTTATCTACCATGAAGACGGTTCTGTTACCATTGATCTCAAAGGACAATTCATGATGCCGCTTTATGGCCAAATTGATAGTAATGGTGATATCGTTCTCTCCCATGACTCCAACCTGGGAGGGAACAATAAATGAAACTGACCTTTTCCAAAAAAATACTCTGTGTAGTCTGCTT
>CAZQKF010000323.1:2195-3539 GCA_964593645.1 uncultured Desulfobulbus sp. | reverse complement strand
ACTGGTGTCGCCGGCGCTTATTATTTTCTGCTCAGCCCGTTTCTGGCCATGATGCAGATGCTGATCTATGTTGGTGCAGTCTCCATCCTGATAGCCTTTGGTATCATGATGGCAACACCGGAAGAGGGAGACACCAGGGGAAACAAGGGCCCTGCCCTTGCAGGCCCCCTCGGCTTTTCCGTGGGGGCTCTCATGTTTGCGGCCCTGTCCGTACTTGGCCTTAAAACCGACTGGCAGGTCTTTCCCCGTCAGGGTACAGGCGATATGGAGGCCATGGGTAAGGTACTGCTCACCAGTCATTCCATGGTCTTTGAACTGGTCTCACTTGTGCTATTAATCGCTATTATCGGAGCGCTTGTACTGGCGCGCAGAGGAAGGAATTAGATTATGGCTCTTCTCAACCTGTACAACTGTCTCAACACCTATCTGGTTCTTGGTGCCATGCTGTTTGGTTTCGGCATCTACGGTCTGGTTGCCCGCAGAACAATCATTGGTATGCTCATTGCCTCTGAACTGGTTCTGGCCGGGGCAAGCATGAACTTCATGGCCTTTAACCGCTTTCTGGCACCGGATCCGGCCATTGGTCAGATATTTACCCTATTTATCATGGCCATTGCCGCTGCAGAGGCTGCCATTGCCATCAGTATCGTTATTTCCGTTTATAGAAATTATAAATCCATTGATACTGAAGATATAGTTGACATGCATGGATAGGTGCTCTGCTCGTTTTTTTAGTAGCGGCACTAAACCTGTTGAGTTTATTGAAGGGGAGATTGCCGGGATTTCCGGCAACCCGAGAGGATGATTATGGACCCTGTTTCCACAACTGCAAACATCGTTGAAAATGGCAATCTTGGCCTGGCGGTAATGATACCGCTCTTTGGCGCACTGGTTGTCATGACGCTGAAAAAGCATCCTAACCTGCGCGAATTTACATCATTTTGTTCGTCGGTTCTGCTTTTCTGCATAATACTTTCCTTTATCCCGGCAATCAGGGAAGGAAAGACGTTAGTCTATAACGTATTCAACATTCTACCGGGACTCTCTGTTACCCTGCGGGCGGACGGCTTCTCCATGATCTTTGCCATGGTCGCCTCCTCGTTGTGGATGATCGCGGTCTTCTACTCGCTGGGTTACATGCGGGCTCATGATGAACCCTGTCAGACCCGCTTTAATGCCTGTTTTGCCCTGGCCATCTTTGGAGCCATCGGTGTTGCCCTGTCGGACAACTTCTTTACCATGTATCTCTTCTACGAGATAGTTTCTGTTTGTACGTATCCCCTGGTTGGTCATCATCAGGATAAGGAGGGGTATGCAGGTGCCCGCAAGTATATTGTTTATCTG
>CAZQKF010000323.1:0-2185 GCA_964593645.1 uncultured Desulfobulbus sp. | reverse complement strand
ACAACTACGGCCAAGATGTTCCTGCTGCCGGCCATGATTCTTATTTATGTTCTGGTGGGCAATCTCGACTTTCCGCACCAGATGTTCACTGGAATGTTTCCTGCAGATGCCAAGAGCTGGGTTGTGGTTATGCTCTATGTGTTCTGTCTCGTTGGATTTGCTAAAAACGGTATCATGCCCCTGCATCACTGGCTACCAGGTGCCATGGTCGCACCAACACCGGTTTCCGCCCTGCTCCATGCGGTTGCTGTTGTAAAGGTCGGTGTGTTCTGTACCACGCGTACTATGCTCTATGTCTTTGGTGTCGACACCATGAGCAGGCTGAACCTTGGAATACCTACTGCGTATTTTGTCGGCTTTACCATTATCATGGCCTCGGTAATCGCCCTGAGTAAGGATAATCTTAAGGCACGACTGGCCTATTCCACAGTCAGTCAGCTTTCCTACATTATCCTTGGTGTGGCCCTGCTTACCCCCCATGGCATTGAAGGCGGTCTGATTCATATCGTCAACCATGCCTTTTCCAAGATTACCCTCTTTTTCTGTGCCGGTGCCATTTTCATTGTAACCCATAAAAAAGATATTTCAGAGATGAGCGGTCTGGGGAGGTCAATGCCCTTTACCTTTGCAGCTTTTGCAGTGGCCTCGCTATCCATGATCGGAGCACCTCCCGTGGCCGGTTTTGTTACCAAGTGGTATCTGCTGGTTGGCTCCATGGAAGCACATCAGGTGGGGATTCTGCTTATCCTCATTGCCTCTACAGTTCTGAACATCGCGTATTTCGCACCGGTTACCTACAAGGCATTTTTTGGCCCACGACCGGCAGGCGAGGTTGAAGGCAGCATAAAAGAGGCCCCGCTTACCATGCTGATTCCAATCCTGATAGCGGCAACCGTTTCAGTAATCATAGGTATTTATCCCAATTTCATGATGCAGTTTGTCAAGGCGGTGACAGGATGATCCGATTCATAGAATACCTGCAGACACAACGTATGAAGACCGTTATTATGGTCTGTTACATATTGCTTGCCCTTATTGCTTCATTCGCAGCCATTGTGGACAAGCAGCATGCCCATACCTGGGTAGAAAAAAATATACCATTTTTCTGGTCCATCTTCGGGTTTTGTGCCGCTGCTGCAATTATCGGTATTGCCCGCTGGTACGGCAAGGCAGGTATCCAGCAGCCCGAGGATTATTACGAACGCTCAATCTGGCTTGATGATTCGGAAGAGTAGGCCAAGCTCAAGAACGTAGTTAAGCGAGGAAAAGTCAATGACAGGTAGTTTTATTCATCCGGCACTGATTATGATAATTGGTGCGTTGCTTATACCCTTTATTCGTGGGCCGCTGCGCAAACCGTATCTGATTCTTGTCCCCCTGCTTGCAATGGGTGCTGTTATCAGCAACAACAGCCTGACCGGTACGTTTGCCACATATCAGTTTATGGACTGGCAGCTGGTATTTGGCCGTGTCGACAAACTCTCTTCGGTGTTTGCATCTATTATGGCTCTGATGGCCGTAATCGGCACACTGTACGGAATGCACGTCGACAAGGCCGGCGAGCACATGGCGGCCTGGTTTTATGTAGCCGGTTCACTTGGTACTATTTATGCCGGTGATTACATCACTGTGTACCTGTTCTGGGAAATGATGGCCTTTGGTTCCGTTTTCCTGATCTGGTTCCGTAACCGTAAACAGTCCCTTCAAGTAGGATATCGCTATATTCTTATCCATATCTTCGGCGGTGTCGTGCTGCTCTTTGGTATTATGCTACGCTACCGCGCTGTGGGAAATATCGAATTTTCACTGCTTGATGTTGCCAACCCTGAACTCTACACCTGGCTGATCATGGCAGGATTTGCCCTAAATGCCGCCGTAGTTCCACTCCACTCCTGGCTGCCCGATGCGTACTCGGAGGCCTCCTTTAACGGTGCCGTCTTCCTGTGTGCTTTTACAACAAAGACTGCTGTCTATACCCTTGCACGTTCCTGTGCAGGTATGGACATTCTGGTCCTTCTTGGTGTGGCCATGGCCTTATACGGTGTCATTTACGCAGTCATGGAGAACGACATCCGTAAGCTGCTCGCCTGGTCCATTGTTTCCCAGGTTGGTTACATGGTGGCCGGTATCGGTATCGGAACAGAGATGGCTATCAACGGCGCTGCTGCCCATGCTGTTGTCCATA
>CAZQKF010000322.1:0-3549 GCA_964593645.1 uncultured Desulfobulbus sp. | reverse complement strand
CTCTATATCGTGCGCAAATACCGTGAAGAATATGAATAAACAACCCTCCACCATGGCACTGGTCAACCAGGGACTCGGCAGACGCTACGCCCGGGAACGCAGGTTTCGCCGGTTGGGCCTTGCCGCTGTTGTCATCAGCCTCTGCTTCCTCGGCCTGCTCTTTGCCTCAATCTTTCTGAACGGCTGGTCGGCTTTTATTCAGACTGATATTCAGCTGGATATCCACTTTGCCCCAGAAACCTTTGCTGTGGATAACCTGGCAGATGTCAACTACGCAGCCTTGGTCAAGAGCAGCATGCGCGATCTCTTTCCCGAGGTCACGGGCCGCAGCGAAAAACGGAAGATGTATAAACTGGTCAGTTCCGGAGCCTCGTACATCCTGCAGGATATGGTGATGCAAAATCCCTCTCTGATCGGCTCAACCCGAAAAGTCTGGCTGCCTGCCGATGATGAAGTGGACATGTTCAACAAGGGATATATCTCCCGCAACGTTCCTGAAAGCGATCGCCGTTTAAATGATAGGCAGATCAGCTGGATTGACGCTCTTGCCAAAACAGGACGTTTGAAAAAAAAGTTCAACACCACCTTTTTCACAGCTGGTGATTCCAGGGAACCGGAACTGGCAGGCATTCGTGGAACGGCCACAGGTTCGCTTTTTACCCTGCTGGTCACTCTGGGGCTGTCCTTTCCCATTGGCGTGGCCACGGCAGTCTATCTGGAAGAGTTTGCACCGCGCAACCGCTGGACAGATCTTGTTGAAGTCAACATCAACAACCTCGCTGCTGTCCCCTCCATTGTCTTTGGCCTGCTGGGGCTGGCCGTGTTTCTTAACTTTTTCGGTATGCCCAGATCCGCCCCCCTGGTCGGCGGTCTGGTGCTGACCCTGATGACCCTGCCCACTATTATTATCGCAGCTCGGGCATCGCTTAAATCCGTGCCTCCGTCCATACGTGAGGCAGCCCTGGGCATTGGCGCATCCAAGATGCAGACCATTACCCATCATGTACTGCCTCTGGCCATGCCCGGCATGATGACCGGCACCATTATCGGCATGGCCCAGGCCCTGGGGGAAACAGCTCCCCTGTTGATGATCGGCATGGTGGCCTTTATCGTTGATGTACCCGGAAACGTAACTGATCCGGCCACTGTGCTGCCCGTCCAGATTTATCTCTGGGCAGACTCCCCGGAACGGGCCTTTACCGCCCTGACCTCAGCGGCCATCATGGTGTTGCTGACCTTTCTCATCTGCATGAACGGTATCGCTGTTTTTTTCCGAAAAAAATTTGAACGACGCTGGTAACACAAAAATAATATTCCCTTAACCAAAACCTAACATGGCCTGAGTACTCTTCGTGAACTGAGAGGAAGTATTACATAATTCTACCAAGGAGAGAAACATGTTTGCAAAAAGTTTACCCATCATGGCAGCGTCCCTGCTGATCGGATCATTTGCCGTAAACAGTCAGGCCAGAGGCCGCGATTATATTGCCATTGTCGGCTCGTCAACGGTGTATCCCTTTGCCACCACTGTAGCTGAGCAATTCGGCAAATCCTCCGTATTCAAAACCCCGAAAATAGAATCTACCGGGTCAGGCGGCGGCATGAAACTGTTCTGCGCTGGTAACGGTATTGACACCCCGGATATCACCAATGCCTCCCGTAGGATCAAATATTCCGAATATGAAAAATGTCAAAAGAACGGGGTCAAAGAAATTACTGAAATTAAAATAGGTTACGACGGCATTGTCTTGGCCGACGCAAAAACAGCACCCCTGATGAAGCTCACCAAGAAAGACATCTACCTTGCCCTGGCCAAGGATGTACCCGACCCCAAAGGTGGAAAAAAACTGATCGCCAATCCCTATACAAACTGGAACCAGGTCAACTCATCTCTGCCAGACACAAAAATTGAGGTTCTCGGCCCGCCGCCAACCTCGGGAACCCGCGATGCCTTTGTTGAACTGGCCATGGAAGGCGGCTGCAAAACAATCGACTGGATCAAGGCCATCAAGAGAAAGGACAAAAAACAGTTCAAGGCAATCTGTCATACAGTGCGAGAGGATGGCGCCTATATCGAAGCAGGCGAAAACGACAACCTGATCGTGCAGAAACTGGCAGCCAACCCCAAGGCCCTGGGCATCTTTGGTTTCAGTTTTCTTGACCAGAACAATGACAAGATCCAGGGCTCACTGGTGGACGGGGCAGCGCCCACCTTTGAAAACATTGCCGCCGGCAAATACCCGGTTTCCCGGCCCCTCTATTTTTATGTCAAAAACAGCCATGTAGGGGTCGTTCCCGGCATACCGGAATACCTGGCCGAGTTCAGCAGCGACAGGGCCTGGGGCGAAGAGGGGTATCTTGGCGATAAGGGGCTCATTCCCATGCCTGCGGCTGAACGCAACCAGTTTACCACCGATGCCAGGACACTTAAACCGCTTGTACTGAACAAATAACTGTCGGAGAAAACTATGGACGCTGTTATCCCTCTGCATGAGGTGCCGTTTTTAAGCGCTCGCGAGAACGTTAATGCGCAGGATCGTCCTGCGGACAAGGTGGAAGGGGAAGACCGACAGACCGTTGGAGTGCCCTTTGTCGAAGAGGCCTGCATGACCTGCCGGGACGTCAATGTTTTTTACGGGGACAAGCACGCCATAAAAAATATCTCCATCGATGTGGGCATAAATCAGGTGCTGGCCATGATCGGCCCTTCCGGCTGTGGAAAATCCACCTTCCTGCGCTGCCTGAACAGGATGAACGATACGGTAGCCACCTGCCGGATAAGCGGGGATATCCTGCTTGACGAGCTGGATATTTACGATAAATCCGTGGACGTTGTGCCGCTTCGGGCCCGGGTGGGCATGGTCTTTCAGAAACCTAACCCGTTTCCCAAATCCATCTATGCCAATGTTGCCTACGGCCCGAAGATTCACGGTCTGGCTGCAACCACAGCCGAGATGGATGAGGTTGTGGAAAACTCCCTGAAAAAAGCCGGACTCTGGACGGAAGTCAAAGACCGGCTTGATCAGCCCGGCACCGGCCTTTCCGGCGGCCAGCAGCAGCGACTCTGCATTGCCCGGGCCATCGCTGTACGGCCTGAGGTAATCCTGATGGACGAACCCTGTTCAGCCCTTGACCCCATAGCCACAGCCGCCATTGAAGATCTTATTGCCGAACTGCAGGAACAGTACACCATTGTGATTGTCACCCATAACATGCAGCAGGCCGCCCGCGTCTCCCAGCGCACCGCTTACTTCCATCTCGGCGACCTCATCGAAGTGGGCAGCACCAACCGCATCTTCACCAATCCCCGCCATCCCCTGACCGAAGACTATATAACCGGCAGGTTCGGCTGAGCTGCAAATGAAAAAAACAAACTAAAGAATAAAGAGCCGGTTACTGATTAGTCCGGGCCTCCCATATAACCAACGTCCTTCCAAACAAAAAAGCGGTTACAGCAAAAATGCCATAACCGCTTGATTTGTCGAAAAACATAAATGGTGCCGGGACCAGGATTTGAACCAGGGACACACGGATTTTCAGTCCGTTGCT
>CAZQKF010000321.1:0-3549 GCA_964593645.1 uncultured Desulfobulbus sp. | reverse complement strand
CCATGCGAGGTCTGCCGGTCAGGCGCAATATCTCCATCTCGGCCCGGTCGATATTACGCAACGGTCGGGAACCGTCCACCACAAAGATCAAGCCGGCTCCGTTATCAAGGGGTTTAAGCAGGGCACAGTCATCGTGAAAGGACGGGTCATCAGCATGGCTCGCAATAAATTCCGCCAGCATTTTCCGGTCATCGCCCTTATACGCCCGCATCCAGGCCAGGGTATGACGGGGATTCTGGAACCCGGGGGTGTCTATAAAACGAATAATCTCTTCGCCGTCAATCAGCACCGGAAAAGTGCGGCACTCAGTGGTCTCGCCGGGCGTAGGACTGACCCGAACCGAATCATCCTCGCTAAGTGTAGAGAGCACCGAAGACTTACCCTCATTTGGATGGCCGACAATGGCAAATTCCGGCACTAGAGTTGATGTGGTCATTGTACAAGCTCAATGAGTTGCAGACCGGGGTCACCGGCGACTGCCAGTTTTTGCTGCCAGATCTGCAGGTTGAGTTTTTTTACCGGGGTCAGCATGGTGTCAGCTGTGGGTTTTCCTATCAGCCCGATAATAATGGTCGGCTGCTCACCAACAGTCTTTCGCACGCGGCCGAGAAAGGTGATCAGCTCCTGAATCGGCGGCTGCCAGGCTTCCTGCAGCAGCAGGATATCATCACTGCCGTCAGCAGCCATCTTGTCCTGCAACACGGCAAGCTCTTCCTCTTCTGTCTGATCCATTGTCCAGAAGGGGAAAACAGCTGTCAGTTCATAGCCCAGGCGCCGGCGTACCTGCTGCTGCAGCTCGGTAAAAGAGCAGTCCTCAAACAGTTCATCCGGTACCAGACCAAGCATGGTTGTGATTGTATCATGTTCCAACAGCTCCTGATTCACACCTGCAGCGATTGCCGAAGAAGAGGGTTTTTCTATACCAGATCGAACATTCCCCTCGGCTACCTGCGGCTCATCCTCCGCAGGTGCTTTGGTTGACACCAGCGGTGTGCGCATACGATGCAGCAACTGCCGGTACCGGCCGTGATCAAAACGAAGAGCGGCCAGATCACGACGCTGTCTGACAACACCGATCAACAACAGAGTCAGCCTGGGCAGCAGGCCGTACACCAGTACAGACATACAGAGAAACGGCCACCAGGAGGTAAGATCATGGGTAGCAAGCCGATAAATCCCATCTTTTAATATCAGCTTGGATCCTTCCACCTGAGCAACGGTTGGACAACAGTAAACAGGCATTAACCACGACCAGGGCAGACTGATCCATTGTATCAGTCTGTGCACAGTCTCAGTTTGGACCTGGATCGTTGTCTGCCAGCCAAATGCAACATCCGAGCCCACAACCTTGAGCAGGGTTGCAGCCAGTACTCCGCAATTAAAACTGACCCCGAACAGCTGGCCCAATAGAAAAAACGGGCGGACAAAAAGCTCGCCATAGCGTTGCTGCAGGCGTTTCACACCAATCACCCGGGCTGACCACTGCAGCCTGGTCTCAGCCCCAGCCCTGGAAACCGCCCGGTGGCTGACAGCGGTTAAAACCCGTTCAAACAACCGCCGCATTATCCTGTAAAGAAACGAAGACTCAAGCCCCTGCCCTACCATACGGCGATAGGTAAACAGAAAGATCAGCAGCAGAAAGAACACAACCTGCAGCACCACAAAGATGCCGAAATAAGAGGACACGTTAACGGGTTTAGTACCGGAATAACTCAAAAAAGAAAAGGCAAGTGTTGCCCCCGACAAGAGGCCCAGCAGCAGACTGCCTCCGAAGAACAGAGCAAACAACTCCTGCCAGACCCGGCCGGGTAGTAGTGAGTCCTCCTCAGAAGAATCTACAGCGTTCTTTCTGCCTGTCAGCCAGCCGTACAACAACACCGCAGCGGAAGGCTTACCCGTTTTGACAGGTTCGGGCAGATCGGTAAAGATTTCCCGGTCCCGAACGGCCAGGGTATCGAGATCCTCCCCTTCATCCTGACTGAAGAAAAATTCCAGATCAATGAGATCGGATATGTGCCATCGTGGTATGTTCATGCGCTTAAGTAAATGCTGTCTGCGGAAAACTCGGTGTTGATCTTTTCGGCAGTCCGGGATATTACCAGTTCTTCCGATGATTGTACCATAATCAAATAAATTTTCAGACAATTTCAAGGAGCCTGCAATGATTGCACGATTCGCCCCGTTTCTGATCCTGCTTATGGCAGTAAATGCTTTTGCCGCCGGTAAAGTTACCATTGAAAGTCAGAGTGACGGAGATAACTTCACCATGGTGATCGAATACCTGGACAATCATACCCTGCGCATGAATTTTCCGGGCAGGGAAGCAGACAGCTATATGCTTATAAAAGACAATAAGGTGTATACGGTCACCAACATGAACAACACGCCCATGGTCATGGATATGGGGGCAATGAGTAAAATGGCGTCGGCATTCGGTGCCCAGGAAAACGATAATGATCAGGCAAGTGGCCCGATGAGTTATCAAGTTCTGGACATGAAGGCCTCTGGAAAAAAAGAGACTGTTGCCGGTTTCAAGGGTGAAGTATACATGGTCACGGCAAAGGAAGGCGATGTAACCAAGAGCAAAGAGATCGTGTTCAGCTCTGATCCAAAAGTCCGAGCCTACTCTGATGCCTGGCGGGAAGCGGGCAAAACCATGCAAAAGGTGATGGGCACAGATATAGCAGCAGATAACGACCTGAACCATTACATGGAAAAGAATAAACTCGGCCTGCTGCGCTATGGTACAGAGTTCCGAATTACCGCCATCGACAGCCGCAAACCGGCAGCCGACCGGTTCACCCTGCCGACTTCTCCAATGGTCATGCCCGACCTTGGTTCCATGTTTGGTGGCCAGGCAAAATAAAGATGCGTGCATGTCACTGTCTCAAATATTACGCCGGTAACTCCAAATGCAGAATCTACTCATCTGGAGTTACCGTCACATCCCTGTTCAAAGATACATCACACTGTGAAAATTCTTATCCCCCTTCTCACCTTGGTCATGACACTTCATGCCGGGGATCTGCTCGCGCTGACTCTTCAGGCTGAGGCTAAACTTAATACACTGCATCAACGCCCCATAAAAGTGCAGGAATCATTTGGCAAACTTCCCTCTTCCGGGGAATATGGTATCTTTTTAAATATCACCTGCAGAGGTACTGAAGGGGAGAATGACCATGCATCAATGTTTTTTCGGTTGCAAACAGGCCTGACTCGGGAAAACAATGTCCTCTATTCAGAAGTTGACGGTACCAAGATTACCTTAGCCGAAAAGAAATGGTACGGCTGGAAAGCAGCTGACAACGTAAAAATTCATTACAGCATGGCCTCGGATCAAAGCTTTACAGTCTGGGTTGAAGTTTTATAATTGGCATACTTCCGGCCGATTGTCTGCTCCTTATAGAAAGCAAAACTGCTCAAAAAAAGCCCGCTGACCGGTAACGGCAGCGGGCTTCTGTCCTTTTGTAAATCATCATGCTTGAACTTGATTCTGGTGGAGGTGGCGGGAGTTGAACCCGCGTCCGAAAATACTCCCCTCACGTATCT
>CAZQKF010000320.1:0-3572 GCA_964593645.1 uncultured Desulfobulbus sp. | reverse complement strand
CTTCTCCTCGTAGATTTAAAGAGTATCCCGCAACGGCAACGAGAAAAACAAATAGCAGCCATGAAATGACATTTTTGTTTATGAATACATGACGAAACATTACGTTACCTCTGTTGCCCCTAACCGGTGTAATGCCGGGAAACAGCAAGGATGGTTATATGGAGTGCAGTAGGATTTTCAGGCCAATGCCGATCAGCACTGTGCCTCCTAAGATTTCAACCCTTCCGCCCCAGAGTGTTCCGATTTTTCGGCCGAGCAGCATACCGGCAACAGTCAGAGCGGCCGTAATAACGCCGATAACTACAGCCGGAATCCATATTGAAACCCCAAGCAGGGACAGGGAAAAACCTACGGCGAGTGCGTCAATGGAAGTAGCGATGGAGAGCATGATCATGCTCATTCCGCGGGTGGGATCACGGCGCTGGCGATTGTCATCATGGTCGCTTGCGGCTTCGTAGATCATCTTGCCGCCTACAAAGGTAAGCAAGGCAAAGGCGATCCAGGGGGCGTAGATGCTGACAAATTGCTTGATTCCCATTCCGGCCAGCCAACCGGTGACCGGCATTATTCCCTGGAACAGACCGAAGTGAAATCCCAGTCGAAAGAGCTGCCGGCCGGTAATTGGGTCCAGCAGCACGCCGGCACTTAAGGCAACGGTAAAGGCATCCATGGCCAGGGCTACGGCAATGCCGACCAGGGTAAGAAAATCCATGGTTAAAAAAAAATTGTAGAAACAATAAGGGGTAAACGGCAATTCTGCCTGAGCATTTATCTCTGCTCAAACGCCATTTTTGATGCATCACTGTTCTGCAGCAGCTCACCCAGAATGTCCATGGTGAAATTCCAGTTATACTTCGGAAATTCCTTTTCCGCCTGGCTGAGTTTATCCGCAAGCATCCCCTCCAGAATCTGCACGACTTTGCCGGCATGGGCACCGATTCCTTCGTCGGTGATAAAGACCAGGGCGTCCATGATATCGGCCAGTTTGACGATCAGCAGGTATTCCGGATTTTTTCGCCGGATTGATGCCTTCATCTCGGTCAGCCAGGGCGCGATTTCATGTTCAATGGCAGTGATGGGATTGTTGTTGCCGCTGATCTGCTCGATATGCCGTTTCAGCGGACTGGGCAAATCACCCATGAGCAGTTCCGGCGTGTCGTGCAGGGAGGCATACTCCATGATTTGCAGCAAGCCTGAATCATCCAGGTCTGAGCCAAGAATATCTTTAGCCAGCCGGTTGGAGATTCGGGTCACCATGTAATGGTGCTCGGCCAGGGTTTGGTCACGGGAAGTGCGGACACTGTGCCAGCGGCTGACATGGCCGGAGCGGGCCAGATCGGCCAGAGTGAGTTTTGGAAGGTGCATGGGGCTACATGTTTTCCACGGCTTCGTTGATTGCCTTGGTGTGGGCGTCTTGGATGGCCTGAACCTGCTTGGCTCGTTCAATGGGTTCTCTGATGTTTTGGACGGCCTCCTGGGCAACTCTATCCGTAAGTTGATCAATGGCGCCGGTTTTCTGTTCGTCGGTATCTCCGGAACAGCTGCTCAGTACCAGGATGAGCAACATAAACATGCAATATCTGGTCATGTTATCCCTTAGATTACAGAAGGTTGATAAAGTGCTCGGCCAAGGCCACAAGATTATCTTCGGTCATCACTTCCACCGCTGATTCCACCTCTTTACCCGCCTTGATTAAGATGGTTCTTGGGTACCCGTGGCCGCCGAACTGTTCGACCATCTGGGCGTGATCATCTGTTAGAAAGACCAATCGCTGGTGCTGGACAGTAAGTTGAAAGACTTCAATTCCTGCCTGGGCCAGAGGGTTGATAAAAGCCGGCAGATTAGGGTGCTGGCGCGTGGTACAGTCCGGGCACCAGTTCGTGACCACATTTAAGACAAAGGTGTCTCCGGCCTCCATCTTGCGGCGAACCTTATCGGGCTGTAGTGTCTGCAGTTCAGGTGTGCCCATCAGTTCAGTCCCTCCAGTTTTTCCTGCACCGTAGGAAACAGGCTCATGTCGGTGTGGGGTAGAAAGAGGGCGGCCATATAATGCTGCATGAATTCGGGATTTTCGGCAAGTTCCATATTAGTCATCAGCTGTCGGGCTTGTACCCGTTCCCGGAACCTATCCACGTCGGATAAACTGATCTGGCAGCCCAGCATGGAGGCGTTGCCGAGATAATAAAACTTGTCCCGATCCACATCGGGCAGCAGTCCGATGCAGATGGCCCGTTCAAGGTCGATATAGGCGCCGAAGTTACCGGCCATGATCACCCGATCAAGATCGTTAAATCCCAGGCCAACTGATTCCAGCAGGGTCTGGTAGCCTGCATACATGGCACCTTTGGCCCGCATCAGGTTGTCCAGGTCTACCTCGGTGATGACAATATCCTCACCAATAAGCGAGTCCTGCTCCCAGGCCAGCACATACTCCCAGCCGTCCCGGCTATTTCGGATCCTGGGGGTGTCGAGAGTATGTTTAAATTTACCCTGCTGGTCAATGACACCCGCCTCCAGTAGTTCAGATACAATGGAGATCAGGCCGGAGCCACAGATGCCTGAAGGTTTGATGCGGCCGATGGTTACGATCATCGGATCAAAGGTCTCAGGGTGGATATGGAAATTTTCAATAGCGCCGTTTGAGGCCCGCATGCCGTACTGGATACCACCACCCTCAAAGGCAGGGCCTGCGGAACAGGCCGCGCAGACCATCCAGTCCTTGTTGCCCACTACGATTTCACCGTTGGTGCCGATATCAATGAACAGGCTGATCTTTTCCGACTTGGCCATCTGGCAGGCATGGACACCGGCCACAATATCACCACCCACGTAGGAGGCAATGCAGGGATAGAGAAAAAGTCGCATGGAGGGATGGGCATGGATGCCAAGATCGGCAGCCTTGGTCAGGGGAAACTGGCTCACACTGGGTACATACGGGGCTTCCCGGATATATCTTGGGTCAAGGCCCAGCAGCAGATGCGACATGACCGTATTACCGGCAGTCATAATATAGGAAATATCAGCCGGAGAGATGATCATCTCGCGGCAGATATCTTCGATAATAGTGTTAATGGTCTCAACAACCTTGTCCTGCAGGGTCTTGAGCCCACCGGGCCGCCCGGCATAGATGATGCGCGAGATGACATCCTCGCCATAGCTGATCTGGCCGTTATAGCCCGAGGCGTCGGCAATAATCTTGCCGGTGTTGAGATCAACCAGCACGCCGGAGCAGGTGGTGGTGCCGATGTCAACGGCCAGGCCGTACAGTCGTTTGGTGGTGTCTCCGGCCTCTACATCAATGATACGAAAGGTCTCCCCCTTGTACTTGCCGCGCAGCAGGAGCAGAGTGATCTTCCAGTCCGACTCGCGCAGGGCCTGGGGCAGATGCTTGATCAGTTCCGGGTGGTCATAAGACGGTTCACGGGAATCACCGGGCATAAGCAGCTTGATACCGCGCATGACCCGCTGCAGATCAGAGATATTATCTTCCATGGTGGGCGGGTCAAGTTCAAGGTACAGCTTGCTCACCGGTGGATCAACCTTCCACTCGCCAACCAAGGTATCCAGGGCC
>CAZQKF010000319.1:0-3578 GCA_964593645.1 uncultured Desulfobulbus sp. | reverse complement strand
TCCTTACTTAAGGATTATACACAACCTGTCGGTTTCGGCAGGCCGGCCATCTTACAGGCGCCTTTACCAGGTCCTGACGGGAACAGCTCATAGATCCGTTTCAGCGGAAAACCAGTGGTCTTGGAAAGGATACGTACCATGGGAGCAATACCGTTTTTCTTGTAGTATTCCTGCAGTGCATCGATAACTTTCTGATGCTCGTCAGTGATGTCGGAGATACCTTCCACGCTTTTCACGTACTCTACCCAGTTCTCGTCCCACTCTTCAGCACCTTTCAACAGAAAGCCGTCTTCGTCACACTCGTAAGATTTACCATTGTGCTCGATTGTTGCCATGATTTCCTCCTTGGGCAAAAATAATATGGATTGAATAAAAAATTTATTCACTTTTAAGCTAAAGCAGGCGTTTATTTACTATAGGGTTGTTTTTTTGTCAAGCAGACAGCCTTATTTTTTTGAATGAATCGTCAATCAGTTATCTTACGCACAATGATTGGATTTTTCGTTGGCAACCTGCTATGTTTATGAGGTACTTTAGATGATTCAGCGCATTTTTTACGATTATATTTTTAGAGCGGAGTAGTGAAACCATGCTAAATGTTTTGCGTAAGCAGGCCCAGTCTACCTTGATTCAGGGGGTGGTACTGGTGATTGTCATAGTGTTTGTTTTCTGGGGCGTTGGCGCCAACATGAACAATAATCGAAATTCGGTTGCCACGGTCAACGGTGAAGAAATTTCCTATCAGGACTTCCAGCGTGCCTATGACCGAACAGTGGAAAATTTTCGTCAGCAGTTTGGTGGCAGTCTTCCCCCGGGACTGCTTGAAGGCATGGCGATTAAGCAGCAGGTGGTTGCTCAGTTGATTCAGACCGAACTGCTCCGTCAGGGTGGTCAGAAAATGGGCATTACGGTCAGCGAGTTAGCCGTACAGAAGGATGTTGAAAAAATGGATGTTTTTCAACAGGATGGTCATTTTGATCTTAATCGCTACAGGGATGTACTCAGCCAGAACAGGATGACACCGACCTCTTTTGAAGACGGATTGAAAGCGGATCTGCAGACTAAGCGAGTGACCGACGGTATTGGTGCCTTTGCCGTGGTGCCCGACAGTGCCGTCCAGGACTATCTGGCCTATAACGGAGAAGAGATAAAGCTTGATTACGTTGCCCTTTCCCCTGATGACTTTATGGAGAAGGTTGAGGTTAAGGAAGACGAACTGGCTGCCTGGTTTGATAAGAATAAAGAGAAGTATCGCTCTGACCCCAAGGTTCAGCTGGAGTATTTATTTTTTAAATATGAAGATGACAGCGAGCAGGTCAAGCTGAGCGAGGAAGATCTCAGGGACAGGTATGAGAGTGAGAAGGCCTCGTATCAGAAACCGGAGCAGCGCCATGCCCGTCATATTTTGATCAAGGTTGCCGAAGGAGACGATGCCTCGGTTAAAGCAGCGCAGCAGAAAAAAGCTGAAAAGGTTCTTGCTCTTGCTCGCCAGGGAAAGGAGTTTGCCGAACTGGCTAAGGAGTACTCCGAAGGGCCGACCAAAGAGCGCGGTGGTGATTTGGGATTTTTTGCCCGTGGCCGAATGGTTCCGGCCTTTGATCAGGCGGTCTTTTCAATGAAGGTTGGTGACGTGAGCGATCTTGTGGAGACGCCGTTCGGTTTCCATATTATCAAACTTGAAGAGATACTTCCTGCCTCCACCCGCAGTTTTGAACAGGTGAAAGACAACCTGTCCGTTGCTATCACTAAGGAAAAAGCCCGGGGGCTCACATTTAAACGGGGCTCCAAGACCTATGAAGAGATAATGCGGGCAGGAAGCCTGGATAAATACGGCGAACAGGGGAAAGAAAAAGTTGAAATAACGGACTTTTTTGCCCGCAGCGAGCCCCCCCCGGGAATCACTGCGGATCCTCAATTTCTTAAGGCGGTATTTACGCTGAACAGGGGTGAATTATCCTCACTTATTGAATTGCCCGAGGGGTATGCTATTGTCTTTGTCAAGGATATCCAGGAGCCTGCCGTACCTGAACTCAACGAGGTGCGTGAACGGGTGGTTGCAGACTATACCGCGGAACAGGCTGCGGAACTGGCAGCCAAGTCTGCTGCGGATCTTCTTGCTGCCGGTCGGGAAAAGGGAAGCCTTAAGGGGGCTGTCGGGCCGGATCTCTCCGTGCAGACAACAGAGTATCTCAAGCGCTCTGCCCCGGCTTCCAAGGGGCTGCCGGCCCAGGTGCTGAAGGACGGCTTTGCCATGTCCTGGAAGGAAAAGCTGGCCAAAGCGCCTGTCCACGTGGGTAAAACATATTATGTGTATGAAATTACAGACCGTCGCCTGAGCACCGATCCTGTTGATGAGGCCGACCAGGAGAAGATCCGTGAACAGCTGCTTGGCTCCGCCCGGAGCGAGTTAATAAGCTCCTGGCTGACTGAAGTGCAGAAGTCTGCTGAGATCTGGACCAATGAAACCCTGCTGCAGTAATCAGGCATCAATTATAACCGGTTGTACCGGTTCAGGGATGTATCTGCAGGCGGGGCTTCGGTTCCGCCTGCACTGTTTACAGACCGCAGTGTTGGTGCCTGCTGCCCCTTTTTTGTTTTATATTTAACGAAACTGTGCGGACGTGGTAGAATGGCCTGATAAGCATTAACTGCCTTTGCAAAATTTTACTTTCCTTTCCAGAACATAATGTCCGCAACCGATACAGTACACACACAGCTGGTTCTTGTCCGGAGCCTTCCTCCCTTTGAGCAGTTCCTGCTCCAGCTGATCTCCATTATTTACGAGCCGGTCTCTATAAATTTTCTCAACAACTGTCTGGGCCGGATAAATACCCCGCTGCCCGGGAATCACCGCCCGTCCGGGGAAGAGTTGCAGGCCATTACCGCCAGGCTCTGTGAACTTGGGCTGCTGGGTTCGCTGAATCAATGCCCACCTGATCTTGCTGAAGAACTGACCAGACTCTCCGTTGCCGAAGGACGGTTTGCCGACTTTGTCGCGTTGGTGGAAAAAGAAGCGCCGGTTTCCTATCTGTACGGTAAATGGTCAACCCGTTGCTGGCGGGCCCTGCGCCAGTTCCGTATCGGTGTTCATTCCCATGATTATGATAAAATTGATGAGGCGACTGTCTTTATTGAAGAACATTGCCGGGAACAGGTAGGAGGGGAACCGCCGGCTGTTCGCGTCATTGCCCGCAATTTTGACCCGCAGTGGTTTGCCGGACTGCCCGGATCCCTGCAGTTTTTTCTCCTGGATAGAATTATCCGTTATTCCATGGAGCATGCACTTCATTTCCCTGGGGTACTTGCCTACCTTGAAGATGAGGAGGGGATGTGCCTGTCTGTCGACGAACGGATTCCCTTTCAGCGGATGCTGGCCGGGTATTACCTGCTGCAGGGCAACTGCGCCGGACTCGAAGGGCTGCTTGCCAGTCATGCCGAATCTTTCCAGGGCTCAGGTTTTGCCGGCAGTGTTGCCTTTCTCCATGGCCGCACCGATGAGGCCCTGGTGCTCTTTGAGCAGGATCTGGAACTGCTGGCCCAGTATGCCGGGCCTGAGGGAAGTTTTTTCTTTGGTATTA